>CBFDDG010000491.1:0-3931 GCA_965603505.1 uncultured Phycisphaerae bacterium
GACAATCAGCGTTCACTCATGGCAGAGAAAAGAAAGGGTAGAGGCATGAGAACGAAGAGAATGGTCATAGCAGTCGCTGTCGGCGTGACTGTCTGTACAGTGGCGGGAGCGGCGGCGGATGGCAGTCCTTCCAAGCCGACGTTCGGCGAGTATTTCGAGCTCGCGATTGAGCCAAACGCACCGGGCTATTCGCTGCCGCTGAGTGCGGAGGCAATCGTCAACTACGAACATGGTGACGGTGTGTTGAACCTCGCGCCCGCGCAGGAACTGATTGAGGGCAACGGCTTCGCCGTCATCGAGCGCGATCTCAGTTGGTGGGACCCAAACAACGACAGCATCACGGCCCCTTACACCTATCTCAAGGCATGGGACATCCCGCTGTTCGTCACGGCCGACACGATCCTGCACCTGTACCATATCCAGTTCGACGAGACGCTCAGGGGGATCGAGGAACGCGAGTTCATCGACGACATCAACGACCTGACCGACGCGATGCTCGCCGAGGCGGTCCGCCAATATGGGCAATTCGATGGAGATCTCCAGGAGGCGGCCCTGCGCAATATCGCGTATCTCTCCGTCGCACAGCAACTCATGAATCCTGATATGGATCCGCCTGGAATCACGGAAAGTGTGGTGCAGGCTGAACTGGCGAAGATCGAGGCGCACGAAGGATTCGCACCGAGCGATCTGTTCATCTACGAAGAGGACTACTCGCAATACGTGCCGCGCGGGCATTATACGCGATCCGAGGCGCTGAAGCGCTACTTCCGCACGATGATGTGGTTTGGACGGATGGGCTTCCTGCTGAAGGGCTCGATCTCCTGGGGACCGGATGGCGCAGCGCTCATCAGCCCACACGACGCCGATATCCAGACGCTCCAGGCGATGCTGCTGGCCCGTTCGCTCCAGGACGTACAGGTCGGCGACCGCACGGGTCTGGAAATCTGGGACCGGCTGTACCGGGTAACAGCATTCTACGTGGGCCTGGCGGATGATCTGACGCCGTATGATTACCTCTGGGCAATCGATCAGATCTTTGCAGGCGAATACGCTCCGGCCGATCTCGCCCAACCCCACAACCTGCTTGCGATCCGAACGCAGTTGGCCTTGCTGCCTTCGCCGCAGATCTTCGGCGGCACGGGTGATGCGACCGTCCCGCCCGAGGCCGGACTCGAGTACATCTTCGAGATCCTCGACAAGACCAAAGGCCTGCGCCTCATGGGCCAGCGGTTCATCCCTGACTCCTACGTGTTTCAGCACCTGGTTTCCCCACAGGTCGGTGCCTACACGGGCGATCCTCGCGAACTGCCCTTCACGGCCGCTGAGAGCGGGGTGTTGAGCCTCGTCCGGGGCTACCCTCGGGGTCTGGACGTGATGGCCCTGCTCGGGTCGAGGCAGGCTCTGCACATCCTGATCGACGAGGGCGAAACGGATTTCGTAGATTTCTGGGCCCGCTTCGGCGAGCTTAAGCACGAGTTCGACGGCTTCAGAGTCGCCGAATGGAACCGAAATCTCTACTGGTCCTGGCTGTACTCGCTCAAGGCGCTGGTGAAGGCCCTACCGCAAGGCTACCCGAACTTCATGCGCACGGCCGTCTGGCAGAAGCGATCGCTGCACGCGGCCCTAGCCTCCTGGACCGAGCTGCGCCACGATACAATCCTCTACGCCAAGCAGAGTTACACGCCCCGGACATCTAGCATCGCTAGGCCCAGGCCCTCGGCGCCGCCCCCGCCCGGTTACGTCGAGCCGGTCCCTGAGTTCTATGGGCGGCTCCTGGCGCTCAGCCGCATGACGCGGACCGGGCTGACCGATATGAGTGTGCTCTCCGACGAGGCGGTCGCCCGCTTGGTCGCCCTTGAGGGCATGCTGGAGCACATGGTCGAGATTGCCGGCAAACAGTTGACGAACGAGCTGCTCACCCCAGAGGATAGGGCGTTTATCGAAAGGTTTGCCGGTTCGCTCGAAACGCTCGTTACGGGCGTGGACGAATCCGGCCTCAAGACCACGCTGGTCGCCGACGTTCACACAAATATCGCCGAAGGTATGGTCCTGGAAGAGGCCGTGGGCAAGGTCGCTTTGATCGTGGTCGCCTACCCGGCCGCCGACGGCACGGCCTTCCTCGCCGCCGGTCCGGTCCTGAGCTACTACGAGTTCAAGCATCCGATAAGTGACCGGCTTACCGATGAAGCATGGCGTGAAATGCTGGATTCAGCAGATGCGCCGGATCGTCCGGCATGGTATGCCCCTCTGATCGGTCCAGGCGCCGACGAAACGACCGTACGCTGAAGCCCGCCCGACCTTGCGACGAACCGTCACGATGTGAAAGGGCATGAGCATTCCTTGCATCGGCGCATGAGGTCTGGTAGAGTTTCCCTCTCTGAGCGCAGCCATTCAGGCGCAGGCAAGACACGCTTACCCAGACAAACTTGGGGTTCGAGAGGATAGGCTCATGGACCAGTTGGTGAACTGGCTGATCGGGTTGGGATTGGGCGAGGGCATGGCACCTGTCGTCGCAAGGGTCATCGCTGTGATCCTGATGGCCGGGGCGGCGTATTTAGCGAATCTCGTGGCCAAGCAACTCCTGCTGCGAATCATCAAGAATCTCGTCGAGCGCACGAAGACCGTCTGGGATGATATCCTGCTGAAGCGAAAGGTCTTCAACCGACTCTCGCACCTGGCGCCGGCCCTGGTCATCTACGCCATGGCCGCCTTCGTCGGACAGGGAAGTCCGACCGTCATCGCGACGATCCAGCGCGTAGCGATGGTCTATATGGCTGTGGTCGGCCTGCTGGTGCTGGACGCCTCTCTCACCGCCGTCATCGACATCTATCGCACCTTCGAGCTCGCCCGGAGGCGGCCCATCCGCGGATTTGTGCAGGCGGCCAAGGTCATCCTGTTTCTGGTCGGCGGAATCATCATCGTCTCGGTCATCATGGGCAAATCGCCCGGCTTGCTGCTGGGCGGTCTTGGGGCTATGACGGCGGTGTTTATGCTGATCTTCAAAGACTCCATCCTCGGCCTGGTGGCGGGAATCCAGTTGTCGGCCAATCAGATGCTCCATATCGGCGACTGGATCGAAATGCCCAAGTACGGGGCGGACGGCGACGTGATCGATATCAGTCTGACCACGGTGAAGGTCCAGAACTGGGACAAGACCATCACGGCCATCCCCACTTACGCGCTGATCTCCGACTATTTCAAGAATTGGCGAGGGATGTCCGAATCGGGCGGGCGGCGCATCAAACGCTCCATTCATATCGACATGGCCAGCATCAAGTTCTGCAACCAGGCGATGCTCGACAAGTTCAAACGGTTCAAGTGCATCCGGGAGTATGTCGAGCAAAAACTCCAAGCGATCAACGAGCACAACACCGCCGAGGGCATTGATGAATCCGACCTGGTCAACGGACGCCACCTGACGAATGTCGGCACGTTCCGCGCGTACGTTGCCGCGTATTTGCGAAACCACAGCAAGGTCCACCAGGGGATGACTTTCCTCGTGAGGCACCTTCAGCCCACCGCCGAGGGCCTGCCGATCGAGATCTACGTGTTCAGCAACGACCAGGTCTGGGCCAGCTATGAGGCGATTCAAGCCGATATCTTCGACCACATCCTGGCCGTCGTTCCCGAGTTCGAGCTGCGCGTCTTCCAGAACCCCACCGGAGCCGATTTCAGGGCGCTCCAGACCGCCGGGCCGTCTGTGCTGAAATGAAGGGCTGAACGCAGATGATGGTAGGCCGCACGATCTGCTCTGTTGCGATCCCGCCGGCGGCGTCCGAGGGCTTCGGAGGGCTGAACTGGTTCATGCTGGGAAGCTATCTCGCGGTCCTGGTCGGCATGGGATTCTATTTTGCGAGACGGGAAAAGTCTATTGACGATTTCTTTCTGGCGGGCCGGCGAATTCCCTGGTGGGCTGCCGGACTGAGCATCT
>CBFDDG010000492.1:0-3929 GCA_965603505.1 uncultured Phycisphaerae bacterium
CCTTGGTCGCTTCGCCCCGGGCGTGGGAGCCGTAGAGGATCACGCGCTTGATGGCGTCGCCGTACCGCTCGTGCAGATGGGCCTTGACCTGATCCACCAGACGTTTGACTTTCTGGTCCATTGTGTTACCGCTTTTCCTCGGCCGGCTCCGGCTCGCTTCTCCTCGAGCCCGCGGCGACGATCCGGATCTTATCCGTCTCCTCCCGGTAAATCTCAATGATCCCCTCCGGGCAGACGATCGCGCACTTGGTGCATCCGGTGCAGTCGATATTCTTCGCTTCGGCGGGGAAGTACCCGCTCTGGTTCGACTCTTTCGAGATGACGATGCTATTCTTGGGGCACACCGTGATGCAGAGCCCGCAACCCTTGCACCGCTCCGTGTCGATAACGATTTTGCCTGTCATTGCCAAGTTCCTGCTGGTTCCGATTCCACGAATATGCCCCGCCCACGCGACGGGCAAGGCCTCCCCTTCAGCATCGCCGATATGCTAACAGGCCTGGTCACGCCTGTAAAGGACAAAAAGTGTTCGCCGCAGACTCAGGAGGGCTCATAGAGTGCATACCTGGAACTTGCCGCAAGTGGTGACCTGTTATTGGCTCCTTCCACAGAGCTGTGAAGGGTGAACATGATCTTCCGTTGCCAAGTACCTGTTTCCGCGGAAGACACACTGCTGACCAATTCGTTCGAGGCTGTTGAGCGTCAATCGCGTGGCTCACGGCCCGCCGAGAGTTTTGCGTTCTCCGCCTTGTGGGCTTCCAGCAGGTGGGCGAATTCATGTCCTGCGTTCGCCTCTGGTCTTGAATCCTGCTCCCTTACATCGTAGTATCTTCTTGCTGGGCCGAAGGATAGGGCAACGCAGGCGTGCGACCCGAGCGTCGAGCCCAGTGGCTATACAGCAGCAGGAGCTTGGTTTCGGCCGGGCCCTGCCTTGTCCTGCTGGAAGCCTCAAAGCGAAAAACGCATCCCGAGCTGTGGACAGGTTTATAGGAGGAGCCCTTATATTGGGCCGCATGGAGAATCAACTGTTCGACTTGACCGGCAAGACGGCCCTGGTGACGGGCGCGGGGCGGGGGATTGGCCTGGCCCTGGCCAAGGGATTGGCCGAGCACGGGGCGAACGTGGCCCTGGTCGCCCGGACGGAAAGCCAGCTCACAACGGCGAAGGAATGGATTGAGGCTCAGGCGAGCCGGAAGGCGTGGGCGTTTCCCTTCGATCTTGCCGATCTCGGGGGCATCGAGCGGCTTTTCGACGAGATCGTTCAGGCGGCGGGCGGGGTCGATATCCTGGCAAATTGTGCGGGAATGACCGTGCGCGAGCCGACGGAAGAGGCCTCCGTCGAGGATTTCAACCGCGTGATGGAGGTAAACCTGACGGCTGCACTGCTGCTGTCACAGGCCTTCTGCCGGCATCGCAAGCAGGTGGGCAAGGGCGGTCGGATCATCAATATCGGTTCATTGGCCTGCCATGCGGCCCGGCCTACCATCGCCGCGTATGCGTGCAGCAAGATGGGGCTGCTGGGCCTGACGAAGACCCTGGCCGTCGAGTGGGCCAGGTACGGCATCAACGTCAACGCGATCGGGCCGGGCTATATTGCGACCGAGCTGACCGCCCCGTTGCAGGCCGACGCCGAGTTTAGCAAGTGGGTGTTGTCCAAGACGCCTCTGGGCCGGTGGGGCCGGCCGGAGGACTTGGTCGGGACCGCCGTCCTGCTCGCCGCCAGGGCGGGGGACTTCATCACGGGACAGATCTTCTACGTCGACGGCGGCTGGACCGCCCTCATATGAGAGTTTATGGATTTCTTGCCACAGAGGGCACAGAGGACACAGAGAATAGAATTAGGGATCGCCGAGAGAAACGAAGGAAGATAGATGAGACTTTACCGTCACTGGGTGCCTTGGGGTCATTTCGTTCGTGTCGGCTATCCCATCTGCTCTGTGATCTCTGTGTCCTCTGTGGCTGATTCTCTTGCAGGTTCTGAGTCGATTATGCGCCATAGTGATAGAAACGGAGACCTCTTATGAAGCCGAACGCATCGAGTTCACTTCGCAAGGTGCTGCCCATTGTTGGTTGTGCGGCTCTTATGGCCATCTGCTGGGGACAAGTGACTTTCGCGTCCGGAGGACAAACGCTCAAGGTGGACATGCGCCAGCGCACGGCGGTTGCGGAGGCCCCGGACCGGTTCTGCGTGGCCTGCGAGAGGCAGCAGTGGGACCCCAATGAGACGGCGATCATCATTTGCGATATGTGGGACCAGCACTGGTGCCAGGGCGCTACCGCCCGCGTGGCGGAGCTGGCGCCGGTGATGAATCGTGTAGTGTCCGCCGCGAGGGACAAGGGAGTCTTCATCATTCACGCCCCCAGCGGTACGGTTGGGCACTATGACGATCACCCCGCCCGGCAGCGGGCGAAGGATGCGCCGCAGGCAGCCGATTTGCCCGGGGGCATCGACTCATGGCGTCAGTGGAAGGACGATGCGGAGAAGGCGGTCGGCTATCCGATCGATCATTCCGACGGCGGCTGCGACTGCCGGCCGCAATGTAAGCAGGGCTCGCCCTGGGCGCATCAGGTCGATGCCATCGAGATTGAGGATACCGATGCGATCAGCGATTCCGGCGCTGAGGTTTGGAACCTGCTCGAAGCCCGCGGCATCAGGAACGTCATCCTCATGGGCGTGCACACGAATATGTGCGTGCTCGGCCGGCCCTTCGGCCTTCGCAACCTGAGCAGGGCGGGCAAGAACGTCGTGCTCATGCGCGATCTGACCGACACGATGTACAATTCACGGCAGCCGCCGCGCGTCAGTCACTTCACGGGCACGGATCTTGTTGTTGAGCATGTTGAAAAGTATGTCTGTCCAACAGTCATGTCCACGACCTTCACCGGCGCGCCGCCGTTTCGATTCGAGAAGGACGAGCGCCCCGTCGTCGTGTTCATTTCCGCCGAGAGCGAATACAAGGCGGTTGAGACGCTGCCGGTTTTCGCGCACGAACTCGAGCTCCGCTGCGGCCTGTGCTGCGAGATTCTCCAGGCGAGTCCGGAGAGAAGAAGTGACGAGCGTCACACGATTTCCGGCATGGAAATGTTCACCCACGCCGACGTTGCGATCGTCTTCGCGCGGCGACGGGGGTTCCCGGCGGACCAGATGAAGTACTTCCGGGATTTCCTGGATCGAGGCGGACCGCTGATCGGGCTTCGCACGGCCAGTCACGCCTTCGACTCGCGCGGCAGCGCTCCGGAAGGTCACGATGAGTGGCTCAAGTTCGATCCCGAAGTCCTCGGCGGCAACTATCACGGACACCACGGCGCCGGTCCCGTGACGACCGTCACACGCGCCGCCAATGCCGCCGGCCATCCGATCCTCAAGGGCGTCGAGCTGCCCTTGCTCAGCAATGGCTCGCTCTACGAGGCCGCTCCGTTGACGGCCGGCACGCAGCTACTGCTCATCGGCACGATTCCGGACCAAGAGCCGGAGCCGGTGGCCTGGACGAATCGCTACAAGGATGCGCGGGTGTTCTATACTTCGCTCGGCCATCCCGAGGACTTTGGGAACTCGGCGTTCCGCAAGCTGCTCGTGAACGCCGTCTTCTGGGCCATCGACAGGCCGGTGCCCGAGGCGACGAAACTTGCGGCTGAGACGGTCAGATGAACGAGGAGACGAGATCATGGAGCCAATGAGTCGAAGGCAATTCGTGAAACGGACCGCCGCCGCGTCGTTCGGCGCGGTTGCGCTATCGACGGCCGTACACCCTGTGCTTGGGGCAAACGAGCGCGCGAACCTGGCGCTGATCGGCTGCGGCGGTCGCGGCCGGGCGCTGGCGCGTGGGTTCATCGAGTGTGGAGCCGCTATCACGCATCTGTGCGATCTCCACGACGAGCGGCGAGGCGCACTGGCCAAAGAGCTGGAGCAGGTGCAGGGCCGCAGACCTGA
>CBFDDG010000493.1:0-3914 GCA_965603505.1 uncultured Phycisphaerae bacterium
CGGCTCGCCGTCGGCCGGATTGGGGTCGCGGGCCTTCGTGAAATCGGGCAGAATCCCGCCGGCCAGGTCCCGGACCTGGGCTTGGGATAACGCACGCGTCAGGATATGGATCTCATCGATCCTGCCGTTGAACGACTCGTCGTAGTCGTTGCGGTCCTCCGCGAAGCCGAACGTGACGTTGGCGGCGTCGGCGCCGGGTGCAAATCCGCCGGGCCCCTCACCGACAATGTCGCCGTTGATGTAGACCCTCGAGGTTGAGCCGTCGCAGGTGCCGACAACGTGCTGCCACTCGTCCATTGCCGGAGCCGCTTCCGCAAAGATGTGCAGACTGGCGTTGTCCGCGCCTCCCCATTGAATCATGCCGTCGCTGTCGCGCAACTGAAAGATCCAGCGCCGATCGTCAAAGCTGAAGCTCTTGCCGGCAATTCCCTGCCAGTTCCCATTGGTTCCCTGCCAGTACAGCCAGGCGGAGACGGTCAATTGGCCGCCGGCCGAGGGGTCGTCGGTGCCGCAGTTGACGCGGCTCGGCTGGGCGGCGTCCACATCGAACGCCGCGACCCATCCTCTCTCAGGATCGAATGTCGTCGCCGCACCGTCCACCGGCGTTCCGTGGTGATCGTTGCCTGAATAGTCGTTGAAATCGTTCTCATGAATGGGGTAGTACCCCCACAGGCTTTGGGCCTGCGTTGCGTGCGCACCGATACCCAGAATCAAAATGGCGCACAGCACAAAAGTTGTCTGTCTACCCATGATCTTCCTCCTTCTCCAAATTGCTTAAGATTGCACTATCATCGGCCACGCCCCAGCGGGCCGGTCGTCAGATTTGCTCTAATCGAGCTGACGGCGATGGGCAGAGTGAGAGCGGCCGTCGATCGAAATGCGACTGTTCCGCACATCCCGTGCCTCCTTCCGCTTGGCATCGAATCTCTAAAAGCCTGCTTGTTTCGGCAGGCTGTGGATCGCTTCGGCTCAGCGCGAGGCGTAGTCTCTGAACCCGTTCATCCATTCCGGCCAGACGGGCGTGGCCGCGGCGGCGCGGTCTCTGACCCATTGCCGGTGCCAGGGCAGCTCCCACAGCTCCTTGAGGCCGATCGCTCGGACGGAGGTGTCCATGAACACGCCGTTGATGGTCCCGCTGTGCCGGTTGATGCAGAAGCTCTGCATGGCGTTGCCGTACCATTGCCAGGGGCACTCCCCGTCGTATGTCGGCGGGTTGTCGTACGGCTCGGGCAGGCCGTCCACCCACTGGCAGTCCACGAACACGGGGACCTGGTAGCTGTGCTTGACGTGGATCGACCGCCAGTTCTTGTCTTCGTGGATGCCGCCCGTGTCGTTGGCGACCCAGGCGTTGAGGCCGAAGCTGCCGTAGTCGCCTCGGATCGCGAAGTCGGGGACGTTCGGGATGGTCCCCTCGCCGTACACGCCCCAGCCCACGAGCGGGCCGGTCACACCGTCGCTGTAGAACTTGTTCACCGCGGGGCAGTTGCGAATATCCGGCTCATGGCTGTAGTACGGCCGCACCGCGGGGACCCAGCTATGCCCCGGGTCGCTGCCGGATTCCTGGTGAAAATAGCCGTTGTTGTCCTCAGTGTACATCGTGAATGTCAGGCCCATCTGCTTGAGGTTGGACCGGCACGTCACCGACTGGGCCTGCTTCTTGACCCGCTGCAATGCGGGCATCAGAATCGCCATCAGCAGCGCGATGATCGCGATGACCACCAGCAGCTCGATCAGGGTAAACCCGTCGCGTCGGGGCATACTCAACCTCCGCCCACGCTTGACTGGGAGAATGCGCAAGGCCATCTTAAGAAAAGACTTAAATCGCTCTCTCGCGGCATGAGGTATCGAAATGCTGCCCGTGATGCCCGCATAGAGTCTTCTCCTCCTGCCGGGCCCGGCCCGGCCATCGAGGGTGCCTGAGGCATTCCACACAACGGCTTGCACTACCCGATCATAACCGCCCGTCACGGCGATGTCAACCATGGACGCGGTTCAAGAACGGACGCGACCTCCGGCCCGTTGGTGGCATCAAGTGCTTCCGGTTGTCACCCCCGCGCAGGCGGGGGTCCATTCGCAGGATGCTGGATTCCCGCCTGCGCGGGAATGACGGGCAGTGGAACTCGCTCTTTTTCGGAGACCTTGCGAGTGTTGCTTCAGCTTGGGTAAGACTGAACCAAACCCAACTATGGATGCGCACTGGGTCTCAAGTATTGAGCTAAAAAGGACTTATCGCCTTGCGAACAGGTTGCCGGGAAGCTGCTTGATCAGGCCCTTCAGACGTAGCGACACGGCGCTTGCATTGACGGCCCCGGCGGGCAAGTTGGTCTCGGCGATGAGCTGGTCGATGTGTGCGGGCTCTTTGCCAAGGGCCTCGTAGACGGTCTTCTCATGCCCCTTGAGGTTGAGACGGGCCGGCTCGAGCAGCGGCGTCTCGACTCTCTCGACGGCCTCGCCGGCCGCAAGTGCCGCGTGCTCCTTGAGTTGCTCGCCGATATAGCCCAGCGTCTCCATGACATCCTCGACGGATTCGACCAACTTCGCGCCCTGTTTGATGAGCTGGTGCGCCCCCCGGCAAAGCGGCGAATCGACCTTGCCCGGCACGGCCATGACCTCGCGGTTGCTCTCCAGGGCCGCTTTCGCGGTAATCAGGGCCCCGGACCGTAGCCCGGCCTCGATCACGATGGTCCCGAGGCTCAGGCCCGCAATGATGCGGTTTCGAGGCGGGAAGTTCTCCGCCAACGGCTCGGCCTGCAGCGGCAGTTCGGAAATGCAGGCTCCGGAAGCACTTATGAGCTCGAAGAGCTTCGCATTCTCCGGCGGGAAGATCCTCGCCAGGCCGCAACCCTGTACCGCCATGGTCCGGCCCTCGGCCGCCAACGCCCCGGTGTGAGCGGCGGTATCGATCCCCCGCGCCATGCCCGAGACAATCGTAAACCCGGACGCCGCAAGCAGATGCGCGAGCCGCGACGCCTGCTCCTGCCCGTAGAGGCTGCATCGCCGCGAGCCCACAATCGCCACCGCCAGATTGTCCGCCCGGTCGAGCGTTCCTTTTATATACAGCACCGGCGGCGGATCGTAGACCTGCTTGAGTACCGGCGGATAGCGCCCGTCCTCCATGTGCACGAGCCAGGTACCGAGCTTGGCCGCCAGCTTGAGCTCCTCGTCGGCGTCGAACTTGTCGCGACTGGTGGCGATCCGCTCGGCCGTCTTGAAACCGATGCCCTCGACCTTCGCCAACCCGCTGACGGAGGCCCCAAGGGCCGCATCCGCCGAGCCGAACCGCTTGAGCAGCCGCCCAAACGTCACCGGCCCGACCCCATCCGCCCGGATCAACTTAAGCCACGTCTTGATCTCTCTCGAATTCTCGGGGATTTGCGCCATGTTTCCTCTCGTCGCATATCCTCAACGATCACGACGCGACTGTACTCCCATACCCCTCACCAGTCAAACGAATTCTGCGACATCAATCCCGTCTTGCTGCGACTCCTGCGGATTGTGTGTTTGCGTCCGCCGATGCTCTGACTTAGAATGGTGATCGATCGATCGTCACAAGCCATGGTGAACAGTGACTCAGAAGGTAGTGGACAATTGGCTCTCGTTGGCCGAATACGTCGCATGGATCAAGTTGAAGCTGTAATTCGCGAGAAGGTGCTGCGCTTCTATGAGTTCGCGCGGCAGTCGCTGGCGATCCGCAAAGTGCTGGTGTATGGCTCTTACGCGAAGGGGCACGCCGCCCCGGATAGTGACATCGACGTTGCCGTCGTGGTTGACGAGCCGAACCATGCAAGGCGGATTGAGATTACAGCCAAGCTGTTCCACTGGGCATTTCAGGTGGATCCGGCCATCGAGCCGAAGTGCGTTTTCTGGGATGAATACGAGAGCCACGACAAGGCCAGCATTCTGTCGGAGATTAT
>CBFDDG010000494.1:0-3898 GCA_965603505.1 uncultured Phycisphaerae bacterium
AGGAAACCGTCACGGTCAACAATCCGACCGGCGGCACCTGGTTCATCATGATCCGAGGCTACCAGGCCTTCACCGGCGTGACCCTCGTGGCCACCTATGGCGTCGCCCCACCGGAGGTCATCCTGCTGTCCAACGGCGTGCCGGTCCCGGGGATCGCCGGAGCGGCCGGCAGTGAGAAGCACTACAAGATCGTCGTGCCGGCCGGGCAGGCCAGCCTCGAGATCATGACCTCGGGCGGCACCGGCGACGTCGATCTGTACGTCCGCAAGGATGTCAAGGCCACCTCGACCGAGTGGGATTACCGCCCGTACCTGATCGGCAACAACGAGACGGTCACGATCGACACCCCGGCGGCCGGGACGTACTACGTCATGCTTCGAGGCTACACGGCCTACGACGGCGTGACTCTCAAGGCAACGTACATCGCCGCGCCGGCACCGGTGATCGTGCTGTCCAACGGCGTGCCGAAGACGGGCCTGTCCGGCGCAGCCGGCAGTGAGAAGCACTACAAGATCGACGTGCCGGCCGACCAGATCATTTTGACGTTCAAGATGTCCGGCGGCACTGGCAACGCGGATCTGTACATCCGCAAGGGCGCGAAGGCGACCCCGTCGAGCTGGGACTATCGCCCGTACCTGCCTGGCAACGACGAGTCGGTGGAGATCACCAACCCCGCCGCCGCCACCTGGTATGTCATGGTGCGCGGGCGCGATGCGTATTCTGACGTAAGGCTCGTGGCGACCTACGGCATCCCGGGGAAAGGCAACGACTTCACCACCGATCCGCACTGTGTCGCCTTATGGAAATTCGAGAACAACACCCTGGTCGTCGACAGCATTGGCTCCAATGACCTGGAGAACAACGGCGTGACCGTTCAGACGGGCGACTTCAAAGAGGGCGCTGGCTGCGCCGATTTCAAAGTCGGGCAGTCCGACTGGATGAGTATCGACGACGCCGACCTCTCGGCGAAATTTCCGACCAAGAGCGGCGGTGGAAGCGTCCAGATGTCCCTGTGTTTCTGGATGAAGCCGCGAGGCTTCCCCTTTGGGAGCACCATGATCTCCAAGTACCTGATGATCACCGACGACCGGTCTTGGAGATTGTTCATGCGTGCTGCCGGCTCGAATGGATACCTGAAGCTCGCCCTCGGCAAGGCCGGCGGCGATAACTTCGACGAGTACAAATTCGACGCCCCGGAGCAGCAGTTCCCGAGGGACCGGTGGTATCACGTCGCGTTCACATACAAGGAGGCGGACCGGAGCTTCCATGTGAGGGTTTGGGATGACACGGCGGGGATTGTGCTGTACGACCACGTCGGCATAGCGGCTTCCCGCATGGCGGTGACCGATGCCCCGCTCATCCTGGGCGGCATCCCGCTGCGGTCGGAATACTACGACGGTCTGTTGGATGAAGTGGTCGTCTTCGACGATATCCTGACCACCCAGCAAATCGATCAGATTCGCCAGGGAAGTTACAGTCATACGGAGTGATCGCGACGGTCGGTGTTACAGGAACGGATACGCAGAACCACGACGGGCGTGGTCTCGCATCAAAGAGTTGAATCGCGATGTCTCGGCCGGTCCGGGTCGCATCGGGCCGGCCGGGACAGACTTTCCGACCGCTTACTACTGGTTCAGGTCATCCCTCCCGCTTCCTTGCCGCCATAGAGGCCCACAATCGCGGACCTGTGAGCAGCCGGCCATTGCGCACGAATGAAGGCTGCGGATGAAAAGAGAAAGGGCCGCGAGTCGAATCGCGGCCCCAATTGATCTGGATCTTGTAGCTGGTTACAGGCTTCTGCGGCGCCGCACCCAACCCGCGAAACAGGCGCCGATACCTGCAAGCAAGGCCGCACCGGGGGCCGGGATCACGTCAACGATTACGCCTCCCGTTTGCTCAAAGCCGAAGTAGCGTACGTCGGGTTGCGAGTAATTGTAGAAGCCAAACTGGCCGGAAGAGAACGTACTGTCGGTTACGGTGACATCCCAGAGGGTATCAGAGCCCTCTGTGACCACCACATGAATCTCATCGGGATTCTGATTGAAATCCAAATGGAAGTCGTACACGGTGTTATCCGCCCAGCCCGTCGTTGGGCCCTGGTTCCGGGCCAGAACATCCATGTCGTCATAACCGTGCTCGTTTTCGAAGAACTCGGCGAGGGACAAATCTACAAGGCCGTCCCCGGTGCCGCCCGTCATCTTCTTGATGGTCATTCCTTCTGCGGCATAGTAGTCTCCGTACTCCTGGTTTAGCTGTTTCCAGTCGAACAGGTAGAAGTTGCTGGAATTCTGGTAGCCAAACACAAAACCGACGTAGTCATCATCACCGGTCGTTCTGACTTCCAACGAGCCATCCATCGAATAACTCGTCTGATTGAGATTATTCAGGTAGAAGGAAGGATCACCATTGATGACCTGATCCACAATGGTGTTGCCTGCGCCCAGGATCCAGCTTCCGGCAGGTTGACCGGTGGGGAAGGTCAGCGACAGGGCGGACCAACTGCTGAGGTTCACTGGTTCCGCACTCGCGGACAATCCAAAGCCCAGAAACGCGATTGCCAATACGGTCTTTCGAATCATGATCCCTATCCTCCTTGAATATATTACGGTGCACAGTCCCTGCGAGAATCACAAGGCAGACCCAATCCGGTTGCTCTTCGTATTCATTTGCCGAGAGACTTCGTATAGACCCGTACTTATAGGGTGTTGACGCTAAATGCAAGGACAATTTGCCCAGATTTGGGATCATCGATTTTGATGTATGGCTGGAGGCAGCGGGAAATCCTCCCCTATCGACTCTGTACGCCAAATAGAGCAACCCGCCGACATCTATCGAGGCAACGCCAACCTGAAAGGAACGCTCATTTTTCTCTTGTACGGAGAGCGGCGGGAGCGGAGCCAGTGGCGCATTTTGAGGCGCAGCAGGCAGCCGCTTCGAATCGCACCGAGCAGACAGAGATCCGACAGGAATGCCCCGAAAAAGCGGCTTTGCTTGTCGGTGCGAACGAGCGCAAGTCGTTGCAGGAAAAGAGAATGGAGACGAAGGGAATCGAACCCTCATTTCGGCGATGCGACCGCCACGTGCTCCCGTTACACCACGTCCCCAGGATCAAACACGCCGGTATTTTATCGACGGTCGGCGTTGCGTCAAGCACTATTTAACTGCCTTCGGCAAAATCACTTAAGGCATTTCAGAATTGCCAGGTTTCGAAGCTGACAACGCGGTCCGTGGCCTCCCGTCTGTGCTCTTTGGGCGTGTCGGCCGGATAGCCTATCGCCAGGAGCTCGATGATAGTGACATCGGCCGGGATGCCGACAATCGGCTTGACCTTGTCCGGGTAGAACGAGCCAATCCAGCAGGTGGCCAGCCCTAACTCGGTTGCCTGCAAGCACATATGCTCGAGGGCAATGGCCACGTCGATCGGCCCGATCGCCTGGCCGCACCGCATCACGTGGTCGCTCACCGTGCAGGCCACCACGATCACACTGGCGTTTTCGAGGAAGGTTTGGCTGTTCGCCGCGGCCGCCAGCTTCTTCTTCGTCAATGGGTCCGTCACCACCACGAACCGCCAGTCCTGCAGGTTCTTGGCCGATGGGGCCTGCCGGGCGGCCTCCAGGATGGCATGTAACTTCTCCTGCTCCAAGGGTTTATCGTGGTAATTCCGGCAGGAGTATCGATTGCGAATGGCTTGTGCGACGTCCATGAGTTCACCCTTCGAAAGCTCATAACTCCAGTGATTGCACCTACATACAACACCTTGAGAATATAGGGAGCCGGGCGTGTTGACGCAAGGACCAAACCGCGATATTCTGGCAGCATACGCCGGGCGGTTAGCTCAGTTGGCCAGAGCATCTGCTTTACACGCAGAGGGTCACAGGTTCGAGTCCTGTACCGCCCA
>CBFDDG010000495.1:0-3882 GCA_965603505.1 uncultured Phycisphaerae bacterium
CGTGCGATTAATCTGCTACCGGTCCTTTGAGACCGAGTCGTCGTCACATTCGTGCGAGTCGGTGAGGCCCATGCCCAGGGCTCGCTTGATGAGGTCCACGGGGCCGCAAGCCTCGAGTTTCCGCATGATGTTCTTGCGATGCACGTCGATGGTTCTCTTGGAGCGATGCATCTCCGCAGCGATATCCCGGCTGGTCTTGCCCTCCAGAATCAGTTGCAGCACCTGGACTTCCATCTGCGTGAGCGTCCTCCGTACGCGGGGGCCGGAACCGCCCATCCGGCTCAGATGCGCCTCAACGACGGCACGCAAGCGGCCCTCCTGCACCGGTTTTTCCAGACAATCGGAGGCCCCCGCCTTCATGGCCTTAACGGCCCCACGAACGCCGGTACGCTCGACAAGAGCCAAACTCGCAATCCAAGGCGCCATCCGCCGGGCCTGGGTAAGCACTTCGATCCCTTCCATCTCGCAGCCGTTCAGATCGACGATGAGCAGGTCGCACGGCTTCTCGGAGAGTTTGTCGAGGCATTCCTGTTGGCCGGAGAAGCAACTGACCGCTGCGTTGTATGATTCCAGGGCCGTTTGCACTGAAGCGCGGAGTTCCGCCAGCTTCTTTCCCAAGAAGTAAACACGCTTGCGCGATTCACCGGTCATGGTTTTTGGTTGCGATCGGCCCGACTTGCGGCCTCGCGCCCCAGCTCCCCTCTATCACTAATGTCTGCTCTCTGAAAAAGCTCCTTGGCCGCGATGGGCCTGCCACACTCGATTTCACCTCACCGTAAAAAGCCGCAACGCGCACGAAAGACAGGAATGCGGGCGTCTCGCAGCAACAAAAACCCATATGATGGCGATTGGCACGGCCCCGATGTTGATGCGAAAATAGAAAACTTTTTTGAAATGGGCCAAAGTCAGCGCAGCCAGACTGCTCTGCTCCTTCCGGCACGCGTTCCATCCCCAATATGCCGAATGCGTCGCACGAAAGTGCTCTTGCCTGTACTCGCCTTTCTCCCAAACGGATTCCACTGGGCAGCCTCACCATTTGTCCAGCCATTCTAATCCCAGCAGATTACGCCATAAATCAGGGGCGTGCTATCCGTACAAGTAGGTATTTTTGCGTAGAAAGAGTCCCTTCGCACACCCCGAACTCCCCCCAATCCCCCCGCTTAACGACCGATCCAGAAAGGTTCGCCTCGCAATCCGGCGCAAGATAGTTCCGCGCCGGAATCGCTCGGATGGGGGGCGGTGGCGCAGTCGAAGACTGTGCCGGCGAATAGGAGACGCACCGCATCCGCAGGCGGATGCCTCCCCGATGCACGAAACGCAAAGCCGGAGGATACCCGGTTCGCAATCGCCGATCCGCTGCCGCGTGCGACTATTGTTTCTGCGTCAGGGTGCGGGCGATGCGGGTGGTGAGCCTGCGGGGGCAAATGCGAAGCAGGCCGTGGATGGTGAGCTTGTTGAGCAGCCCCGGCACGACGACGATTTTGCCCCTGAGCATCGCGTCATAACCGATTTCGGCGACCTCGCGGGCGGAGACCATTTTCTCCATGAGTCGCGTGCCGGTCATCTCGGCCCGCTCGGCGAACTCGGTCTGCGTCGGCCCGGGGCACAGCGCGGTCACGGTCACGCCGGTGCCGGCCAATTCGTCCGCGATGGTCTCGCTGAACGAGACGACGAACGCCTTGCTCGCGTAGTAGATGGCCATGAGCGGGCCCGGAACGAAGCCCGCCATGGAGGCGACGTTCATGACCCGGCCGCAACCTCGCTCGATCATCGGCGGCACAAACAGGCGGGTCAACGCCGTCAGGGCCAGGACGTTGACATGGATCATCGCCTCGCTCGTCGCCCAGTCCTGTTCGTGAAAAGGGCCGCGGTGGCCGAAACCCGCGTTGTTCACGAGGATATCGACGGCCACGCCCGAAGACTGCAACTCGTCGTAGATCTCCTGCGGGGCATCCGGTTCCGCCAGGTTCTTCGCGAGCACGTACACATTGACGCCGTGGGCCCGCTCCAATTCGGCCTTGAGCGCGGTGAGCTTCTCCCGCCGCCGTGCGACGACGACGAGACCGCCGCCGCGTTCGGCGTGAATCCTCGCCAGCTCGGCCCCAATCCCGCTCGATGCCCCCGTCACCAACGCCGCATTCTTGTCCGTCGCCATCTCAGCACTCCCACATTGCCCTCCATCGATATCCCAGGTCCATGACGATCCGACCGATTCCGCTGGCCGCACACGGCCGACTGCACTGATTATGCCCGCCTGGAGTTCATCCGCCCACACAGACAGACCGGCCCTACCATGAACGGCCGAGCTTCAGGGTCAGCCAGGAAATGGCGAGGCCATAGAGCGGGTAGGCGACGAAGCCCACGCACATGCTTGGGCCCCCGCCCATCATGACGCCCTGGGCGACGACGTTGACCGCAAGCCCGACCACTGGGCCAACGGCGATGGCCCATCGCCTCCGCCGGCATAGGAATGTGAACACCCCCGCCGCCATCAAGCCCACGATCTGGAATAGAAGCGAAAAAGACTCCGGGCTGCCGTCAAGCATACGCAAGACTCCTTCAATCGGCTTATTGTTGACTCCCAGACTCTTTGACTGGCGCCTTAAGACACGGGTGCCATGCTTACGCTGGCGTAAGCATGTTCAGTTCGTTGGAGGCGGCATGGCTACACGAGCGTAGCCATGGCACCCGGCAGATTTTCTTATGTCAATCTCTCTTGACGAATGGCGGCGTATCTGGTAAAATCTTGTCGATCACGGGATTATAGCAAAGCGGCTTTGAAAAGGGAGACAAAGATGAAGGCCACCCTACGAGCCATCACACTGGCGACAGCCATTTTCTTGTCTGCTGGAACAGACGTGTCCGTTCTCGCCCAGCCGGTCCCCCACGCGGCTGATGAGGCCCCCGACCCCAATGATGGCTCAGTCTGGGAAGAGCCGCACGGGCCTCCGGAAGACGCCCCGTTACGGCCACGGACCTGGACGCGGATCATCCAAGTGGACGACGAAGCCGTCGGGGCGGCCACCGGTGCGAACTGGACTGACGCGTATCCTCATCTGCAGGATGCGCTGGCGGAAGCCGCCAGATCGACCAAGCCCGTCGAGATCCGCGTTGCCCAGGGGGTTTACAGGCCCGACGCGAGTTCGGCCCATCCCGAATATGCGGGCGATCGGATAGCAAGCTTTCATCTGGTCGATCGCGTGGCGATCAAGGGAGGCTATGCTGGTCTCGGCGCGACCGATCCGAATGTCAGGGACATCTCGCTGTATGAGACGATCCTGAGTGGCGACCTGGCAGGCGATGATACTCCCGTGCTCGACCCATGCGACCTGCTGACAGAGCCGACGCGTGCCGAGAACAGTTATGCCGTCGTGACGGCCGTACCTTGCTCCAGGTCTGCCGTTTTGGATGGATTCACAATCAGTTCTGGAAACGCGATCGGAACCAATCGGCATCAGGTAGACCAAAATGGTGGCGGGTTGGTCTTGTCGTGTTATGGCGCAGACTGCTGCCCGTCCATAAGGAATTGCACGTTCATTGGCAACTGCGCTTACCGCGGCGGGGCAGTTTACGTGATCGGAGCCCGCCCAGAGTTAGTCAACTGCAAGTTTCTTGACAATGCAGCGATTGAAGGCGGCGCGATACTGACCAGCGCCTGGCGCGATCTTGAATGGCACGTATCGGACTGTGATTTCGTGATCGGAGGATGCGTCTTTGCCAACAACTACGCACGCGATGCCGGCGGCGCCATACACACTGGAGCAGGCGCTCCATTCAAAATAGAAGGTAGCACTTTTACGAAGAACTTCGCCGGGACCGGCGGCGCCCTGCATGACTCCGTCGGAGCGAATATAGCGCACTGTCTCTTTGCCCATAATGTGG
>CBFDDG010000496.1:0-3880 GCA_965603505.1 uncultured Phycisphaerae bacterium
ACGCTCATCTGCATAAGGGGCAAGAACGACCGGAGCATAGGGCCTTCTGTAGAAATTCGCGAGGCCTTCGTGCCGGTCAATGCCAGTACAGTTCGGGTGGATGCATCGCATTCACTCCGTCCGGCTGATCGGGTCCTGGTGCACCGGCCCAGCACCAGCGAATGGATCCAGGCATTAGGCACGGACCATCTCGGCGGCGGCACTACGTACCTCGGATGGAAGCCCGGAAGTCGCGATCTTTGTTGGGACCGGACGATCGTCTCCGTGGACGGCGAGCGAATCACTCTGGATGCTCCGCTAACCACGGCTTTGGATAAGGCTCACGGGGGCGGAAGCATCTCACGGTATCAATGGCCCGGTCGCATCACGCAGGTCGGGGTCGAGAATCTTCGCTGCCGATCCACGTACGATCGGGACAATCCCAAGGACGAAACTCATCGCTGGATGGCCGTGACTCTTGAGAATGTGCGTGATGCCTGGGTGCGGCAGGTCGTCTTCGAGCACTTCGCGGGTTCTGCGGTCGCCGTTCTGGAGACTGCCGGGCGGATCACGGTTGAAGACTGCAAGTCGCTGGCTCCAATATCTGAAATCGGCGGCCAGCGGCGCAATACCTTCTGGACGATGGGCCAGCAGATTCTTTTTCAGCGGCTGTATGCGGAGCGCGGTTTTCACGACTTTGCCGCCGGTCACTGTGCGGCCGGGCCGAATGCCTTCGTGCAGTGCGAATCGAACCGGCCCTTCAGTTTCAGCGGGGGCATTGATAGCTGGGCCTCGGGCGTGCTGTTTGACATTGTCAATATTGACGGTCAGGCGCTCAGTCTGTTCAACCTCGGACAAGATGCTCAGGGGGCCGGCTGGAACGCCGCCAACTCCTGTCTGTGGCAGTGCTCGGCCGCACGGATCGATTGCTACGCGCCGCCCACGGCTCATAACTGGGCCTTCGGTTCCTGGTCTCAGTTTGCGGGCGACGGGTATTGGGAGGAGTCCAACAGTCACGTTCAGCCCCGGAGCCTGTACTATGCCCAGCTCAGAGACCGGCTGGGCGAGCGTATCCTGTCTCGCGCGCATCTGCTGCCGGTAGGCACGGGGGCTACCAGCAGTCCGTCCGTGGAACTGGCAGCCGCTCTGACGACGCAAGCCCAAGATCCGCCGCTGCAGCTTTGCGACTGGATCGATCGCGCGCCGGAACGACAGCCGATTCCCATATCCCGGCGAGGTATCAAGACCATCGACCAGATCGGATGCGCGGAGCCATCCGCACCCAAGGAGAGCGGCCTGCGCATGCACGTCAGAAATGGCTGGCTGGTCTATGGTGACACCGTGTTGACAGGAAAACGCCAAGGGGTCCGTTGGTGGAGCGGCGGCGTTCGACCGGCCGACTTGGCCAAAGCCACGCCGCATATCACTCGCTTCGTACCGGGCCGCAGCGGCACCGGATTGACGGATGACCTGGACGAAGTGACCGATTGGATGAAAGATCAAGGTCGGGTGGCGCTGGAGCATAACTACGGCCTGTGGTACGAACGGCGACGTGACGACCACGAGCGCGTCCGCCGCATCGATGGAGACGTGTGGCCACCGTTTTACGAATTGCCCTTCGCGCGAAGCGGACAGGGGACCGCCTACGATGGGTTGAGTCGATACGATCTGACGAAGTACAACCCCTGGTATTGGATGCGTCTGAGACAGTTCGCCGATCTGGCGGACCAGAAGGGACTGGTGCTCATCCACCAGAACTACTTCCAGCACAACATTCTTGAAGCAGGGGCCCATTGGACCGATTTCCCCTGGCGTCCGGCGAACAACATCAACGACACGGGATTTCCGGAGCCTCCTCCCTATGCAGGCGACAAGCGGATTTTCCTCGCGGAACAGTTCTACGACGTCAACCATCCGATCCGTCGGCGGCTTCATCGCGCCTACGTACGCCAATGCCTGGACAACTTCGCGGACAGCGGCAGCGTCATTCAATTCATCGGGGCCGAGTATACGGGGCCGTTGCACTTTGTCCAGTTCTGGATGGACACCCTACGGGAATGGGAGCAGGACACCGGCAAGCATGCGGTCGTGGGATTGAGTGTCACCAAGGACGTGCAGGATGCCATCCTGGCCGACCCGGTCCGAGGTCCGGCTGTGGACGTGGTGGATATCCGCACTTGGCACTACCGTAGCGACGCGAGCCTGTATAGTCCCCCGGGCGGCCGGAGCCTCGCGCCGCGTCAGTATGCCCGGCTGGTCAAACCCGGGCGAACCTCGTTTGAACAAGTGTATCGGGCGGTCAGGGAATACCGAACGCAGTATCCGGACAAGGCCGTCATGTATTCCGCGGATCTGAACGACGATCTGGCTTGGGCGGTGTTTATGGCCAGCGGGTCATTGGCCGGCATTCCCAGGATTTCTGAAATCGGATTGCCGGCGCACGCCGCCTCCATGTCTCTGATAGACGTGCCGGGCATGCCTGCCGGGCAGTGGGCCCTGGGCAATGCGGAAAAGGAATTCATTGTGTACAGCCGCTCCTCCGATTCCATCGCATTAGATCTGAATACAACGACAGGCCCCCTGGCCGTATACTGGATTGACCCCAGGGACGGCTCCCTGTTGATGAAACAAGAGCACGAGCGAGGCGCCAGGAGTGTGGAACTGAAGAGCCCAACATCCGGGCCGGTGGTGGTGTGGGTGACCCGTTCGCCGTGAGCCCGTATGATGCACAAAAGCATCGGGCTTGAATGGTCTGTATTGGTGGTGTAGCGACATCTCTTATACCGGGTCTCGAACTCGGGCAAAAGAAGCGTCAAACGGTCATTACAGTCCGGAAGATCGTTGTTGTTGAGGCGCAGCGCGTCCGGGTTAATGAGGCCGGATACGCAGCGGCACGCCGTCAGAAAGTTGTCTGCCGGCTCCAGACGCTGTAACGCTGTCAATCCCGGGAGAAACGGGCAATCGGTCATGCCGGCGTTGTTCGCGCCCACGTCAAGTGCAGACTATGTGTTCTTTGGCGACTTTCGGCCGTCGCGGGCGAATATTCAGTGGATTTCGTGGTGGATAGCCTCTTCCACAAGAAATTTTCCCTTTTTGCAAAGAATCTCAATTTCTCCATCAACATCGGCCCGCGACAATCGCCTACCGGCGAAAGGGCACAACGACAAGCCTCACGGGTGTCCGAACCTGCATGGTCGGGCCGGGAGGCCGAGTGCGCGGACCGATCTTGTGGGAAAAACGGTGATGAGCGACCAATTGTGTCAAGCGTGCAGGCATTTTTCGCCCGCCTATACCTGTGTGGAAAGGCCCACCTGGGGCTACTGCATCAAGCGGGCCCGCGGCCCTGAGACCGGCGCCGACCCGCCGGTCGAGCCGGTCTTCACCTGGGCGGATAACCGCTGCGACGATTTCCAGTCGCGCCAGCGAGTCCCCAGCGATTGACCGCCGCCGCGAGCCCTCCGGATGCTCCCTGCCCCGGCGGCGGTCAGCCGTCGGAAGGGCGCGCACGCCGTCGCTCGTATCCCCCCAGGAATCACGGCACGATGGGCAGTTCCTGGGGCGTATTGGCGGAGGCATCGATCACGGTGACTCCCGAATCGCGACCTGCGAGGGCGCTCTCGTACGCCTCGTACAGCTCCGGCAGCATCCGCCGGAACTCGGCCTTGCTCAGCGACCGCGCCACGGGCGAGCCGTCCGACCCAAACACGGAGAACCTCGGCCCCGCCTCGATCCGAATTGTCGCCTCGCGCGTTCGCAGAGAGCCGAGCGAAGGCAAGGCCTCGCCGCCGGGCGCGGGCAGGTCGTCCCCGGCAGGGGGCGCCGCTCCTCGGGCCTGCGTTTGCTCCTCACAAGAGCAGCCCGCCACGAAAACAAATACACAACACAGAACGGTGACAAATGC
>CBFDDG010000497.1:0-3860 GCA_965603505.1 uncultured Phycisphaerae bacterium
GCGGCCGACGAGCCGCTGGCTGCGCGTGATTCTGTCCCACTGGGCGGGGCTGGCGATCTGTTTCAACTGTGCCGCGTGCCCCGGCAGGATGCAGGAAGTGTATGCCCACGGCGTGTGCCGCAACTTCCGCCGGCGGCGCTGGCCCGCCGGGATGCGGGACGAGCCCCCGGAGCCGAAGGACCCCGAGATCCGCTACATCCCCCTGACGCAGGGCGAGGTCGCGATGGTGGACGCCGAGGACTACGAAGAGCTCAGCAGGTACAAGTGGTACGTTACGCGCCACGGCGGCAACAAGTACGCCTGCCGGCGCGGCAAGACCATTCTCATGCATCGGGTGATCATGAAGGCGCGCAAGGGCATGGTCGTGGACCACATCGACGGCAACGGGTTGAACAACCGCCGGTGCAATCTGCGGGTCTGCACGCGGGCGCAAAACGCCTGCAATCGGCGGCCCACGGGCAGCCGGTCGGGCTTCCGGGGCGTGGAGCAAAAAGGAAACGGCAGGTATGCCGCCGTGGTCGGCCACCAGCGCAAGAGGAACCGTGCCGGGGTCTTCAGCGATCCGGTCGAGGCGGCGCGGGCCCGCGACCGGCTGGCGCGGCAGCTCCACGGCGAATACGCCTGGCTTAACCTCCCGGAGGAAGTTGAGCCGGGAGGGCGAATCATCGCGCTCGGCGGCCGCATAGCCGCTCACAGTTCGGCCGTCGCTACCCTGTCTGTGTCTACGGATCGGGGCCCATCCGGCACCGCGCGGACCTCGCGGCGTTGACCGTCGGGGGACGTGCGTTATCGCCGCAGGTAGGCGAGTTCCTTCGGTAGGGGGATGTTGTTACCGAAATTGTCCTCCCCGTAGCCGTGTTCCGCCAGAAGCTGGATGTGGGCCAGGACCCGCCTATCACCGACGAACTGAGCGGTCATGTCCGTGCCGATATCGATTTTTCCCATCGCCAGCAGGCGCCCGGTCTCGGCGATGACCCTTTCGACGAGCGTTCCCTCGGTCCCGCAGATTCGTTCCGGCAGTTCGAGCGGCTGCTCGTACAGGAGCAGCTTGCCCCTCTCGGCCAGGGTCAGCGCGACGCTGCGCACGACGGCAATAGGGTCCTGGGGGTCGGCGGGCTCGGGAACCAGTCCGAGCCGTACGATCTCCCGGGCGAGCCATCGCCGCTTCTGCGCGTTGATTCTCTCGTTGGCCCGGAACAGGTCGAGGGAGGAAGCGGCGTCGTAGACGTCGTCGCCCAGCAACATCTGCACCTTGCTGCCGTAGTGGCGGACCAGCTTGGAGATCAGAGTCGCTGGTCGCACGTGGAATCCCCGGTAGTTCGGGATGGGGGCCTCAATCCGGCCCACCTGGGCGTAGCGCTTCAGCATTTCCTGGCAGAGACTCACGGCCCGGCCGATGTAGAGATCGATGAACGTGATCGAGTAGTTCATCAGGACCGACAGCAGGGCGTCCGGCTTCACCGGCAGCCCGGCAAACGGTGCGGTCGTGCAACTGGACTTGTTAACGTGACGCTCGTAGTAGTGCGCGAGCAGCGTGGCGGTCTTGAGTAGATGGAAGACGACACTCGCGTGCCCTCGCAGAATGGGCAAGTCCCTATCCTGGCGTTCCGCCTGGGTCCCCGAGACATACGTGTCGTACTGTGACTGCAGATTGTGGAACTGGAACTCCAGGCTCCGCAGGTGTTCTTCTCTGATGGCCCCCGAGAGGCGGATGGCGTACTCCTGCGGCCGGCTGCGGCTGGCGGCCCGGACATCCTCGCTCTCCGAGGCGAGGTTCAGGAACGCCGTCGCCAGCAGGGCCACGGTCTCCGCGACCGTATCGACCCGACGGGTCCCACAATCGTGCGCGAGCCGACCCTCCGGCGGACGCTCCTCGAACGTGTCCCTGATGTCCTGCCTCGGGACGACCCCCACCTTCAGCTCTCGGACCTGATGCATCATCTCCCGGGCTGCCTGGGCGAGGACGGAGCCGGTGAACTCCAGGGCCTCGTCCGTGGCCGCCACGAAGTCACTCTGGACCGGCATCAGTCGGTAGCTCGGCACGCGGTGTTGAATGTGCGCCAATTCGTAGCTGACGTCGGAGAAGAGCTTCACCGTCGCCGTGAGCGAACGGAGGATGCACCATCGGCGATTCTTCCCGGCGTCGTACGTGTCCAGGAGTTCCTCCAACTGCATCGCCTGCGACAGGAGCTCTCCCAGGAAGGGACGGTTCAGGACCTCTCGCGGCGCGTCGCACGCGGCGAGAAAATCCACCATGGCCAGCAGCGTCCGGGCTCGCTTCTCAATCAGCCCGCAAAACTCCGGTTCGTTGACAAGATTGGTGTCCATCGTCGCATGCCCCCTGTTTGACGTCTGCTGCCATCGGAGATGGCCACCATGGGTGTTAGTTCTTCGGCGTCGCTCTGTCGAGAGGAATCACGTCCACACTGAACCCCTTTGGTACGTAGACCTGGAACGTCTTGTCTTCCATCTCGGCGTTTACCTTCGGATCGATGAGGCGGATCTCGTGGATCTCTTCCTCCGTCGTTGCGGCTACGACCTTCGCCGGCAGCCCCGCCTTTTTGTCGATCCAGAAATCGATCGTGACGTAGTCGTCCTTGTAGACGGACTGGGGCTTGACCTTCAGGTGCAGATGCTGAGCCGTGGATTCTGTGCCCTTCGGTTCAGGGACAAGCGTCACCTCGAACTGCTTGTGCAAATCGCCGATCTTGGAGAAGCCGAGGACGGGGACGTGCCGGCTGGCCAGGGCGAAGGCGTCGATCGGCTTGTTGGGCTCCGTCAACTGGCGGCGCTCTACCCGCTCGGTCTGGTGATCGATATGCCACAGGTAGACGCCGTCGAAGAGGAACTGCTCCACGTATCGCTGCTCCTTCTCCTGATCCTGTTGAAGCATCTGAAAGTCGATTCGCAGACTCGACCGCTCGTCGGACCGGGCGTAGTAGAGCACGCCCTTGCGGCGCTGCTGTGATTCGAGCAGCGGCTGTTTGACGACGTAGTCGATGCGGGCCCGGTAGGATTTCAGACCGGCGGCCCTCTCCTGCAGGCTTCTGATTGCCGCCTCCACTTCGTTCACATCCTGAGCCTTGACCGAGCAGCACGGGCCGTTCGATGGCGGCTCGGCAGCGTGTGCGAGTCCGGCCGCCGGAAGACTCAACGCGAATCCCATCAGTAATGCCAGTCTATGCATTCTTGCTCCTGCATTCAGCAAAGAGGTTCACCTGTGCGATTACGATTGTCAACGATCGGGAGTAGTTCTCCAAGGCTTTCGATCGTGAAGTCCGCATGTTCTGCGAACTCGTTGCCCCGGTCGTGGTTCAGGATGAGGACGCTGATTGCACCGGCGGCGCGGGCGCACAGCAAATCGAAGAGGTAATCGCCGACGAGCAGGGTCTCGCGCGGCTCGACGGCAAACTGCCGGCACAGGTGCAGCACGCCGAAGGCGTTGGGCTTCACCGGTCCGTCCTCGCGCCCGACAACGGCGTCAAAGGACAGGCCGTGCTTGGCCGCAACGGCGAATGCATTGTCTCTCCTGTTGCGGGTCAGCACGCCGACGTGGATGCCGCGCCGCCGCAGGCCGGCCAGTGTCTCCGAAGCCCCGGGATTCAACGTCGATTCCGTCACGGCCTTCTCCTCGTGGACATGGAGAATCCTCTCGGCACGCTGCCGCTCTGCGGTCGTCATGGTCTCCATGGCCTCCAGAATGGGACCCCCATCACGGCTCAGTCCGATTTCCTCCCGGATCGCATCGAAATCGAAATACGGCTCTGTAATGGTTCCATCCAAATCGAAGATCACTGCTTTTATCGGCATACGCGGGATAGCCTCTTCCGCCGAAGTTTCAAAAAGGCCCAAAACAGCCC
>CBFDDG010000498.1:0-3846 GCA_965603505.1 uncultured Phycisphaerae bacterium
CGCTATGAGAGACTGCTCGCCCTGTTCAAGGACTACAGTTCCGTGGGTATCACCGGCATCTGCGACGGCGACGCGAGCCCGGGCAACCTCGACCTTTACCGCCGGATGCTGGACAATGGCGACCTGCCCGTCCGCATCGCGGCGCAGCATCACATCGACACGATCGGCCCTATCGAACAAATCGCGGAGAATATCCGCAGGGTAGCGCAGCACCCGCTGCGGCGCGGCCGGCCGATGCTGCGCATCATCGGAGTCAAAGTCTACCTGGACGGCGGCATGTTGACCGGCAGCGCCTACATGAGTCGTCCGTGGGGCGTCAGCAAGATCTACGCGATCGACGATCCCAACTATCGCGGCGTGCTGTTCATTCCCAAAGACCGCCTGTTGCCGATGGTCCGCACGGCCACCGAGTCCGGCCTGCAATTCACGGCCCACACCGTGGGAGACGGCGCGGTCGAGACGCTGGTCGATGTCTACGACGAACTCAGCGAGACCATGCCCATTCGTGACATGCGGCATTGCATCACGCACTCCAATTTCATGAGCGCCGAGAGCGTGGCGAAGGTCGCCCGGCTCGGCGTGATCCCGCTCGTCCAGCCGGCGTGGCTCTACCTGGACACCCGGACGCTGACCGACCATTTCGGCTACGAACGACTCCGCTGGTTCCAGCCGCTGCGGAGCCTCTTCGAGGCCGGCGCCATCGCGGCCGGCGGCTCGGACCACATGCAGAAGATCGGCTCGCTCCGCTCGAACAATCCGTACGACCCGTTCCTGGCCATGTGGACCACCGTCACCCGCCGGGCCAAATGGTACGATGGACGACTGCATCCCGAGGAGGCCCTCAGCCGCGAGCAGGCGATTCGGTTCTACACGATCAATTGCGCGAAGGCCCTGTTCCTGGACAAGGACGTCGGCTCGCTGGAGAGAGGCAAGCGCGCCGATTTCATCGTCGTGGATACAGACCTGCTGACCTGTCCGGCCGATGCGATCCGCGAGGCGAAAGTCCTGCGCACCTACATTGACGGCCGCCGGGTCTTCAGTCGCTGAGAACATTGTCAGGAACGTCACGCTCTGCAGCGTGCACGACAAGAAAGTGGCGGGTCAGGATAAGAAAGATGTCATTGCGAGGAGGCGTACGCCGACGAAGCAATCTCGCAAAAGGCCGGGGGTTGAGATTGCCGCGCCAACCTCCGGCTGGCTCGCAATGACATCCGGGGCGTTTGCCACGATATTATCGTACACTCTCTCCGCACGCAGAGAAGCATTTGTTTTCCCGCGTTGACTCTGGTACTCTTATATCGCATGTTCCAGTGAACATCGCCCATAGAAACAGGAGAGAACATACGTCCAAGGGGAAAGCATGGAGCTAAGACAGCACGCACGCCTGTTGTGGTTGTTGACCGTTATATTCATCGCGATCGCATGGGCTCAGGCTCATGGCGCCGAGACGCGCAACGTCGTGATTGTCACGGGGAACGACTATCCGGGGCATAAGTGGGCTGAGACGGCGCCCGTCTTGGCCGAAGGGCTGCGGAAGGACGCGCGATTGAAGGTCGATGTGGTCGAGACGCCGGACTTTCTCGCCTCCGAAAAGCTCAACGAATACGACGTGGCCGTGCTGCATTTCATGAACTGGCAGACGCCCGACCCCGGGCCGAAGGCGAGACAGAACCTCGTCAACTTCACGAAGAATGGCGGCGGCCTGGTCGCGGTGCACTTTTCCTGCGGAGCGTTCCAGGGCTGGCCGGAGTTCGAGAAGCTCCTCGGGCAGGTCTGGGACCCGAACCTGCGCGGGCACGACCCGCATGGAGCCTTCGAGGTCCGCATGACCGACGTGGACCATCCGATCACCCGCGGCCTCAAGCCGTTTGAGACCGTCGATGAGCTGTACACGTGTCTGGTGGGCGACACGCCCATTCAGGTCCTGGCCGAATCGAAGTCCAAGGTCGATAATAAGAACTACCCGATGGCCTTTGTCCTGAGGTATGGCAAGGGGCGGGTCTTTCACAGTCCGCTGGGCCACGACGTTCAGGCGTTCAGTCCTGCCGTCTGCGAGCTGTTCCGTCGCGGCTGCGCGTGGGCGGCCGGCCTGTCGCCGACAGCCGGCACAGCGCCGAAGAGAATTGCCTTTCTCGCCGGCAAGCCGAGTCACGGCGAAGACTGTCACGAGTGGGACAGCGACGCCGAGTTCGTGAAGCAGTGCCTGCTGGACGCAACGAACATCGAGCCGCCCCAGATCGACATCCACCGCAACGGCTGGCCCGCGGACCCGGCGGCCCTGGATGGCGTTGACGCGATTGTCTTCTTCGCCGACGGGCGCGAGCACCACCCGCTCGCCGTACCCGGCCGGATCGAGAAGATTCGTGAATTGGCCAGGCAGGGCAAGGGCATCGCATTCCTGCATTATTCCATCGATCCTCCGGAAGGGGCGATGCCGGACCTGCTCGAATGGATCGGAGGCTCCTACGAAGTCGGGCGCTCCCAGAACCCCATCAACGTGGTGAAAGCGACGCCGATTGCGAACGCCCATCCGATCACGCAAGGCTGCGCCGCCTACGTGGTGGAGGACGAATGGTATTTCGACCTCCGGCTGCATCCGAATGCGGTCCCCCTGCTCACGGGACCGCTGCCGCCGTACGATCCGAAGAACCAGGTCTTGTCCTGGGCCTACACCCGGCCGAACGGCGGACGAGGCTTAGGCTTTGCAGGCGGGCACTACCACAAGAACTGGCACATGGAGCCGTTCCGCAAACTGATTCTGAACGGAATCCTGTGGGTGGCCGGGGTCGAGGTCCCGCCGGAAGGCGTCGCATCCATGCAGCCGTGGCGATTCGTCAGTATCCCGGATTTCGTCAATGTGGATCTGACGTATCCGCAGCCCGGATGGGAGGACACGCTGGATTACGTCCTGAAAGCGATCAAAGCGGAAGATCCAGAATTCGTCCTGGTCGCGGGCGACCTGGTCATGGGACACTGGCCGGACAAAGAGTCCATCAAACAGATGGCGGATATCTATTATCCCGCCTGGATCAAGCGCATGGAGGATCACGGGCTGAAGTTCTACGCCGGCATCGGCGACCATGAGATCGGTGACAACCCCTGGCCCGAGGACAAGACAAAACTCGTCTACACCTTCAAGCGCCAGTTTCAGAAGTACCTGAGCATGCCCTTCAACGGCCCGCTTCGCATGAGAGGCACGGCCTACTGGTTCATTCACGAAAACACGCTGTTCGTCGCGCTCGACGTATTCGAGAAAGGCACTGGCCCGCAGGGCGGCATCGTCCCGCAGGTCACGGGCGAGCAGTTGGAGTGGCTCCAGGAAGTGCTTGTCGACAATCCCGGCGTCGAGCACATCGTCGTGATGGGGCACACCCCGGTCCTGGGCCCGGTGGCGATGGAAAGCTCCAGCGGCCTGATGCTCGAGGGCGGCCGCCAGTCCCCGCTCTGGCAGACCCTGAAAAAACACGGGGCCGATCTCTACCTGTGCGGCGAGGTCCATGCCATCACCTGCACTGCGGCCGACGGCGTCCTCCAGATCGCCCACGGCGGACTGTGGCGAGGGCGTCCCGCCCTTGCTCTTTCGTCGGGCCACCACCGGCAAGATGCCGGCGCGACGCAAGGCCAGGATGGCCTCGCTACGATTAACTACCTCGTCGCCACGGTCTACCCCGACCACATCGACCTGGAGCTCAAGGAGATCGACATCCTGAATGAGGGCGGCCGCTTGCCGCAAACGGGAGACAATCGCCCGCGCGAGCGGGTTCGAATCGCCGAGGAAATCAAACAGAGAGGCTTTATCACCGTGGGCGCCGCCACCCTCGCCAGGGATCGCACGGGCACCATTGT
>CBFDDG010000499.1:0-3842 GCA_965603505.1 uncultured Phycisphaerae bacterium
CACACGGCCCCGACGATATAGTGCACCTTGTCCTGCGAGATGACCTTGTTGCCGATGTTGGCAGCCTCTTGGGCGTCGCACTTGGTGTCGCCAACGATGACCTCGATCGGACGGCCAAGCACACCACCCTTGGCGTTCCACTCCTTGACGGCCATGTCCACGCCGCGCTTGGTGCCTTCGCCAAAGGTCTTGACGTCACCGCTCATCGCCGCGAGCATAGCGATCTTGAGTGGCTCTCCCTCTGCTTCGGCAGGCTCCTCGGCAGGTTCCTCAGCGGGTTCCTCCGCCGGCGCCTCCGGTTCTTCTGGCACTTCCGCGGGTTGAGGGCCGCACCCTGCCACGAGACCAAAGAGCAGGGACAGGACCACTAACAACCCCAGTAATCTCAATGCTTTCATCGTTTCGCTTCTCCTTCTCTCCTCATATCTAATTGGCTGAAGCTTGTCTTCCACGCTTCGGCCGTCCACGACAATGGGGCACCTACCCCCTCCTATGCAGGCACCATCACCTCCTCTTCCTCCCATAGTACTTAAAGGTGGCCAGGCGTAGAGCGTCGCCGCACCGCCGGGAACAAAGCACCGATCCCGGCCACGGCACGCGATCACGCGAAAGCCACCTCAACCTTGGGTTGATCTATGACGTACAGAATCACACTGGAGAGCACAATACCCACCAGGCTGGTAATCACGAACGGCCAGTCCGCGCCCCCTTCGCCAACGGCCTGCGGGAACACGATCAAGAGCCGGGCGATGACGTTCAGGCCCTGCACGAAAATGCACAGCGTGATGGACCATCTCCTGAGCGTCAGCATCGCCCACGCAAGGAACGCGAAAAACGCGAACGGGACGATCAGCACTACAGGATTGATGGATAGCAGCATCGTCGGGGGCAGCGTGAGGGCAGGAATGAACTGCAAGATCGCCACTAGGGTGACTTCAATGGGGCGCGATTTCTCCATGAAGCGTTCTCCTTGTCGTAGATACATAGCCCGGGACGCAGATTCGCCCGGTAGGTACTATCGGCAACCCTTTAGAACAGAGCGGGAAATACGACCAGCGTCAAGCAAAACACCATTCGAGCGGGATAACAAACACGGCTTTTAGGCCTGACGGGAGCATATTATAGCATGTAGTGTTTGAAGGCACAAGTGACCAAAGTCATCGCCAGGGTAGCATCATGACACATAGTACGACAGAACCCAGCATCACAATGACAAAACTAGGTTTGACTTTACACTGCGAGATAGGTATAATTGCCATTCGGTTGATCGACCACCACTGAGAAACGCGCATGGGTCGCTGGACGGCTGACAGTCGGCCCGCGCTACGATGATCTGACACGTAACGAATTCTACAGGAGGAAAAGGACTGTGAGTAAGAAATGGGTCTATCTGTCTCGGTCGGCCAGCGACGAACTGGCCGAAACTCTGGGTCACGAACCCGCACTGGGTGAGATGAAGGTCATCCTCGGCGGCAAGGGTGCCGGGCTGGCTACGATGACCGGCACGGGACTCCCCGTGCCCCCCAGTTTTACCATCACCACCGAGGCCTGCGTCGAGTACATGAACACCGGCGATCTTCCCGCAGGGATGTGGGAACAGACGCTGGAGGCATTGAAGGAAATCGAGGCTGCAACCGGCAAAAAGTTCGGCGATCCGTCGAACCCCCTGCTCGTCTCCGTCCGGTCCGGCGCACGCCAGTCCATGCCGGGCATGATGGACACGGTGCTCAATCTGGGGTTGAACGATGAGACGCGCGCCTCCCTGGTTGAGCTGACGGGAAATGAATGGTTCTCGTACGACGCCTACCGCCGCTTTATCACGATGTTCTCCGACATCGTCATGGACTATTCACGCGAACACTTTGAGGAAAAGCTGGAAGAACTGAAAAAGAAGGAAGGCGTCCGGACAGACCCCGAGGTGAGCCTGGAGGGCATCAAGGCCCTGGTCAACGAGTACAAGGCGATGTACAAGGGCCACTTTGGCGAGGATTTCCCCACCGATCCCCACAAGCAGCTCGAGCTTTCCATCAAGGCCGTCTTTGACTCGTGGAACGGCACACGGGCGGTTGCCTACCGCGACCACGAGGGCATCCCCCACGATTGGGGCACGGCGGTGAACGTCTGCACGATGGTGTTCGGCAACATGGGAGAAGATTCCGCGACCGGCGTGGCCTTCAGCCGCGACCCGGCAACGGGCAAGCACGACTACCTGTACGGCGAGTTCCTGATCAACGCGCAGGGCGAAGACGTGGTAGCCGGCATCCGCACTCCACAGCGCATGACGTTGGCTGGCTCACGCGAATGGGCCAAGAGCCAGGGCATTTCCGAGGAGAAACGCGCGAGCCTGTACCCCAGCCTGGAAGAGGTGATGCCCGAGATATCCGAAGAGTTTCTGGGGATCGTGGATAAACTCGAAGACCACTACCGTGATATGCAGGACATGGAGTTCACGATCGAGCGCGGAAAGCTCTGGATGCTGCAGACACGCACCGGCAAGCGGACGGCGACCTCGGCGGTAAAGATCGCGGTTGACCTGGCCGAAGAAGGGCTGATCGGCAAGGAAGAAGCGATCATGCGCATCGACCCCACCTACGTCGACCTGTTGCTGCGCCCCAGCTTTGACCCCAAGGCATCCAAGACCGTGATCGCCAAGGGACTGAACGCTTCGCCGGGCGCTGCCGCCGGCATCGCGGTCTTTGACGCCGGGCGGGCAACGGACCTGGCCGCCGCAGGCCAGGACGTGATTCTCGTCCGTCCCGAGACCTCGCCGGACGACGTACCCGGCATGCTGACTTCCAAGGGGGTGCTGACCCAGAAGGGCGGTGCCACGTCCCACGCCGCCGTCGTCGCCCGTGGCAACAACCTGCCCTGCGTCGCCGGGTGTGAGGATATCTCCGTCGACGTCGGCCGGCGCCAGTTCACCGCCGACGACGTCGTCGTCAAGGAAGGCGACGTCATCTCGATCAACGGCTTCACCGGCGAGGTATATCTGGGCACGGTTCCCTTGATCGCGACGGAGTACGAGACGCAACCGGATCTGATCAAGATGCTCGGCTGGGCCGACGAGATTCGCGAGCTCGGCGTGCGCACCAACGCCGACTATCCCGAGGACGCCAGGCGCGCGCGCCAGTTCGGTGCCGAGGGCATCGGGCTCTGCCGCACCGAGCACATGTTCTTTGACCCACGGGCCCGGGACGCCGTCGTGCGCATGATCCTGGCAGAGACCGACGAGGCGCGTCAGTCTGCGCTGGATGAGATGCTTCCTTTCCAGGAGCAGGACTTTGAGGGAGTCTTCGAGGCTATGGACGGGCTGCCGGTCATCATGCGGCTGATCGACCCGCCCATGCACGAATTCCTCCCCTCCCGCGAGGAGCTGATCGAAGAAGTCACCCGCCTCAAGTGCACCGATCCCGATTCGCCGGAACTCGCGGAGAGGGAAAAGATGCTGCAGGTGGTCACCGGCCTGTGGGAGGTGAACCCGATGATGGGGCTGCGCGGCTGCCGGGCGGGGATCATGTACAAGGGCCTGACCGAGATGCAGACCCGCGCATACTTCCAGGCCGCCTGCCGTTGCACCAAGCGGGGTATCAAGGTGATCCCGGAGGTCATGATCCCACTGGTCGGCCACGTCAACGAACTGAAGATGGAACGGGAGAAACTGGAACCTGTGGCGCAGCAGGTGATGGAGGAAGAAGGCATCGAGGTCGAATACATGTTCGGCACGATGATCGAGGTACCTCGCGCAGCGCTCACCGCCGCCGAGATCGCAGAGTACGCCGACTTCTTTTCCTTCGGCACCAACGACCTGACCCAGATGACGTTCGGCTACAGCCGTGACGACG
>CBFDDG010000500.1:0-3838 GCA_965603505.1 uncultured Phycisphaerae bacterium
GGCTCCTTGATCACTAATTCATTGGCCCTCACGAGCGATTCGAACGTCCCGGCGTCCGTCCACCAGCCGTCCAGGAGATCGTAGGCCAACTGGCTCTTGCGGATGTAGGCATTGTTCACATCGGTGATCTCCAACTCCCCCCTGCCGGACGGCTTCAACATCTCGATGATCTCGAACACCGAGCCATCATAGAAATAGATGCCGGTGATGGCATAGTCCGACTTCGGCTTCCCGGGCTTCTCCTCGATGCCAAGCACCTTCCCATCCCGAATCTCGGCCACGCCGAACCGTTTCGGATCCAGCACCTGCTTGAGCAGCAATCGCGCCCCGACCCCCTGGGCAAGGAAGCGTTCGGCATGGGGCTTGAGAGAAGCCTGAAAAATGTTGTCGCCAAGGATGACCGCCAACGGCTGGCCATGCGCGAAGTTCTGCGCCAGCCCCAGCGCCTGGGCGATCCCCCCGGCCTCGTCCTGGACTTTGTAGGTGAACCGGCAGCCGAACTCCCGGCCCGAGCCCAGCGAGCCCACGACGTCCCCCATATGCTCCACACCGGTGACGATCAGGATCTCCTCGATCCCGATGCCCGTGAGCTTCTCGATCGGGTAGTAAATCATGGGTTTCCGGCCCACCGGCAGTAGGTGCTTGTTCGTCACCTTCGTCAGCGGCCGCAGGCGTGAGCCCGTTCCTCCCGCAAGTACGACCCCTCTCAGATTCATGGCGATCTCCGATTTCCAGGGAACCCGACGAATTGTACGCCCTGCCGGCCGCGCCGTCAACCAGCGGACGCGGCCATCGTCCCAAAGTATTGGTCAATGATATGTCGGCATCCTACCCATACGTTCATGCAATCCCCTCATGCCCCCGCATATCGCGGTTTGTGGACATCGTTCACGTCCCATATTCGAGAGAGCCAAATGGCATCCGACAAAGAACGTATCGGCTATCCCACCGAATGACTCCAATGTCCTTGGCAGTATCCCGGCTGCTGCCCTTCGCCTCATCCTGTTGGCCGGATGTCGAAAGTGTTTGACAGTGGAAGCATCCACCTGCTATATTTCGGACAGGCTGATTACCCGTCGGGAGTGTAGCTCAGTCGGTAGAGCAACGCACTTTTAATGCGTAGGTCCTGGGTTCGAGCCCCAGCACTCTCATTGAAGCGTAAGATGTGATTTTATAAGTACTTGCCCCCATGTTCTTTCATCATCCTTTCCGCGATTATGACGCCAAATTGGCCTTGGGCGTCACTTGGGCGTCATTTTTCTCTCCGGCACTGGCAATCAGCCGGTCCACGGCAGCCGCCGCTCTGGCCCGTTGGTTCTCATCGACCTGAGTATAGTACTTCATCGTGGTCGCTATGGTGGAATGGCCCATCAGTTCCTTCGTGACGTGAGGCGGTAGACAATCCGCCCAGTTCTTGCCGGCACACTTGCGGAGTGTGTGGATCGACAGGCTGCCAGTCGGCGTGATCCCGGCCTTCCTCAAGTGGCGTCGGAACTCCCGCCCGACATTGAGCACCATATCTCTGTTCTCCCATGCGCGGCCGTCCGTCTGACACCGCCGCCAGTTCTCAAGGACCGTTCGATATCGCTGTTCGCTCAGCAAGATAAATGGGCACTTGAAGCGGGCCTTGGCCTGCAACTCCCGGAGGATATCCAGGGTGTGCTTCGGCAGCGGGATTCTCCGGGCTTCATAGTCCTTCAGGCTGAACGGCGGCACGCTTGGCGTTGCCGCCCGGTTCTCAATGACGACTTCGTCCTTCTCCCAGTCGATGTTGCTCCATACCAACGAAACCATTTCGCCAAATCTAAGCCCCCCCGTGTAGCCTAAGGCATACAGGGCCTTGACCCGTAGGGTTGGGGCAGCGTCGAGGAGGCGGGTATACTCTGCTGGCGTCACATAGTGCCATCGCGTAGTAACGAGCTTGAATGGGCGGATCTCCCCGAAGGGGTTCACCGGAATCAGCCCCCAGGTAACAGCCTTTTGAAAGATTGTCTTGCAGTGTCTCAGCATCTTCTGCCGCGTCCAGGCTGAAAGAGCCCTGCCCCGCTTTTCCTTTCGCTCCGGTTGCAGGTTCGCGATGAACTTCTCAGCGGCCATCGGCGTGATCTTGGATATCGGCACGGTCTGGCCAAAATGCCGGATTAGACGGTCTATCGTCAACTGATAGAGCTTTTTCGTGCCGTGTCGTAGACCGGGCCCTCTGATTCGAAGCCAGTCTTGGCAAAAGTCCTTCAACGTCATTTCCTTGGGCCTGTCCCGGCGCTCGCCCTTCTGAAAGGCCGCCATCTTCTCGGCCCGGAAGGCTTCCGCGTCCCGCTTGAGTCGGAAAGACTTGCTGTAGCGCTTCTGCTTGCCGTCCAGGTCCGGCTCGCCGAACCACCGGCAGACGTACGGCCGGTCCTTCCTCCGGTCGAAGTAGATTCCAACCTTGGTAATCATGGTTTCCGCTCCTTTCTGGGCCGTCCAGCCCGCTTGACAGGTTTTGATGTGATGCTCAGATCCAGGACATCCATCAGGATCGACGCAACTTCGGTTCTCGCATCAACTTCGCCCGTCAGATACGCATAGACCGTTCGTCGCGGTATCCGGCCTTGGACGAGCACTGACACATGGTTGATGGTCCAGTCGAGTTCGCGCATGCGCTCCAGGATGGATTGCCGGATGTCTGCCATGCTTGTTATGTGCCATATCCTGCACATCCTGTCAAGCCCTTTTGGCTCGGAATTCCGAAGACATCTTCACAAAACTGACGCCCGCCGGTGACGCCCGGAGGTAGCCGCGCCCATTAGCTATTGCCATTGCAGTACTTAACCTCATAGGACCTCTGGCCTATCGAGCCGCTGCTCTCTGCTTTTCCTCGCTCTTTCTCGCAAGAAAATCTTCCACGTCTTGCCGCCGGTATCGATTCCAGCGCCCAACCTTAATGGCAGTAAGCTGCCCAGCATTGCGGTAGCGTGCGAGGGTCTGCGCAGGGTCCGGGGTGCCGTCTGCGTCCAGCCTGAGGAAGCGAATCACCTCTGCTTCGACCATCAGGGCCGGTACGGGCTGCCAGCCGCCTTGTCCATCCGGCATGGCTTCGGTGGATACAACACTCATCTTGTCGCCCGCCTCGTTCATCGTCCTGTGAGGCTCCTTTTCTGTCCATGACGATGGTGCCTCCAGCAGGTCCCGACGCCGGCGAAGAAATCCCGGACGGCCCCGAACACGCGGCCGTGGCGTTGGTCCTGGCTTTCTCTCGTACCCATTTTCACGCTTGAATCTCCTTTCTGTTACGGCTGCCCTACCGGGTCATATGTGTCGAGGATGTATCTGTAACGCGCCTGCCGACAGGCATTGCTGCAAAACTTGGCGTCTGCTCGGCTGGCCGCGAAGGCTGCGCTGCAATGTCCGCATTTCTTCTGTCTGGCTGTCTGCTTGCGCACGCTCGCCCGCGCCTTCTTCGCCATGCCGATGCACTTATCCGAGCAGTACCTTGCAAGCGGAGAATGGGCGAGAAATTCCTCACGGCACGCGATGCACCGAAATTTGAATTGACGCCCGCCAAAAGAACGTGGCGGGCAAACGGGACACAGCCAGGCATATTGCTCATTGCCCCACCACTTCACCCAGCGCCGTTCCATGAGACGACCGCAATCAACACAAAATGGCCCATTGCTCTCGCTCATGGCGTCACCTTCGCCGATTTCGGGCGCGTCCGGCCCTTGAGGAAATCGCCGACGGCCGTCACAATCCGGTCCCGGCGGTTCTGCAAGTCCCGCTCAACGGTATCGCGTCCCAAACGTCCCAATGATTCTCTACTTATATCTCTATTACTCATTCTTTTCTCCTGCATGCGCGA
>CBFDDG010000501.1:0-3825 GCA_965603505.1 uncultured Phycisphaerae bacterium
CCGAGCGAGTGCACCCAGCGAGGTTGGATGCGCGTGGGTCCTCCCGCCGGATGCTCGAAGCGGCAGCCGCCGTCCGGCGGCGTCTCGATAACAGCAAGCAGTGCCGAACGATCCTTCTGATGTCCCCACCACGGCATATACAACCCGCGGCCGTAACACATCGTATCGTAGAGCCACACCTTCTGCGGCCAATCCTTCGGCAACAGCATACCCTGCATGAAGGGAACGACCGTGGTGTCGAACGACTCCTCCGCGATCGCGCCCGGCCACAGGCACTCGAGAACGCTCGCGCCCTCCTCCGTCGCAATCAGCTCGCAAACCAGCTCCTCCTGCCCGCCCTCCAGGCAAATCGTCAGCGTGAGCTTCAGATCGAGTGCCGCCCCCTGCGAACGAGAGTCGCAGAGAGTGACCAGCAGACCCGTCTTGAAGCCCGTCCGATAGGGCGAGATCTCTTGCGTATCCGCATCCGCCAGACGCAGGGTATGGGTCCGGCCGGCAGCCTCGACGGTCAGGTCGCCCGGGACCGAAGGCGCCATGGCCCAGCGCTGGCTCTGCGCGTGTACGACCATCCCAAAATCGCAAGGATCGAATTCGACGCGCGTCCTCGGGCCCTGGATGATCCATGCCCCCTGTTCCTGAGAGACCCGGACATCGGGCGTCCCCCAGTCATCCTGAGCAGCCTCCGCCGCGCCGAGACCGGAATAGGGCGGCCATGCAAGAAACAAGGCGAGCAAGTACGTCGATCCGATCATCGTGTGTTGGCGAGCGTGTCCGTGTGACGTTGTCTTCTCCATGAACGGTCTCCCCGAATTCGGTTCCTGTCCCGTCCACGAGTTCCCTGTGGACGGTGACTGACCCTCCACGCTACAGCATCGCGGCCCATGGTGCAAGCCGGTTGGATAGGACGGGCGGAGTCAGTGCTGTGGCGGCAGCGCGAATCGCCCGGATTTGTGGGTCTTCGTACTTGCATGTCACCACCCCTTGGACCAGAATGGGGTAGTTCAGGATGATGGCGATTGTCGCCAGCGGCGTCGGCCGGGATCTTGTCCGGCGACGTGCGCGTGCTATCGCCGTGCAGGAAAGAGGTTGGCTGGTCGGTGCACACGTCGGGGCTTCTTGCCGGGGGCCCGCGCCGTGTGGCATCTCAACGGAGTGGCGGCGCGTGCTCAGTGGAATTGATTACTTTGTCGTAATCGCCTATCTCGTCGGCATCATGCTGTTGGGGCTGTACTTCCGCAAGTTCGTCCACTCCTCGAAAGATTTCTTTTTGGCCGGCCGGACGCTTCCGTTCTGGGCGATCGGCATGTCCATCGTGGTCTCGGATATCGGGGCGCAGGATTTTGTCGGCGTCTCCGGCCAGGCCTACCGCTACGGCATTGCCGTCGGCAATTTTGACTGGATCGGCTCGGTGCCCGCCATGCTCCTGGCGGCCTTCGTTTTCATACCATACTTCTGGAAGGCGGGCTTATACACCATTCCGGAGTATCTTGGCCGGCGGTATAATGATGGCGCCCGCACGCTGGCCGCGATCACCTGGATCGTTTTCTTCGCGTTCAACCTCGGCATCATCTTCTGGGCCAGTGCGCGGATTCTCGGCACCCTGATGGGATGGCCGAGATGGCTGTCGATTATTCTGACGGCGACGGTCGTGGGCCTGTATACGTTGATGGGCGGGCTGACCGCCGTGGTGATGACGGATGTCATCCAGATGATCATCATGTTCATAGGCGGAGCGGCCGTTGTCTTTCTCGGCTTCTATCACCTGGGCGGTTGGAGCGGCTTCGTGGACAGACTCGCGGCAGCCGGGGGCGACTACCGAAGCTCTCTTCAATTGATCCAGCCGGTGGATACGCCGACGCCGTTCCCGTGGACGGGAATCCTGTTCGGCCTGACGTTTGTGATGGCCAACGCGTACATGATCGGCAACCAGGCAGTGGTCCAGCGCTGTCTGGCGGCCAAGGATGAGTGGCACGCCAAGGCCAGTATGATTCTGGGCGCCTTTCTCAAGATGTTCATCCCGATCCTCGTCTTGTTCCCGGGCCTGATGGCCATCGTGCTGCACCCCGGGTTGGAGGACGGGGATGACGCGTTTCCCACGCTGGTCGCTTCACTGCTTCCGCCCGGCTTGGGCGGCCTGATGTTTGCCGCTCTGTTGGCAGGCCTGATGTCGAGCATCGACTCGATGGTCAACTCCACGGCCACACTCTGGACCAAGGACATCTATCAGAAGTTCATTCGCCGGGAGGCCTCGGACCGTCATTACCTGATGGTCGGGAGGATCGCGACCGTACTGCTGTTGTTTTTCGGCGTTCTCACGTCCCCCGTTAGTGACCGGTTTCCCGGCATCTACGTCGCCATACAGACCTTCCTGTCGTTTTTCCAGGGCCCAATCTTCTCGATCCTGTTGTTGGGGATCTTCTGGCCGCGGGCCACGCAGTGGGGCGGCTTGGCGGGCCTGGTCGGGGGGATCGCAGTCTCGGCCTCACTCTATGCGTTCAAGGATCGGCTCTTTACCATAGAGGAGCCGTTCCTGTACGTATCGTGGTGGTCGTTTGTGGCCGGCTTCATCCTGACGATTGGGGTGAGTCTTGCCACGAGGCCGCATCCCGATGAGCGACTGGAAGGCCTCGTGTTTCGGTTGCCGAAGAAGCCCCGACGCTGAGCAGAGAAAGAAGGAACGATGTTGCAGGTGATTCCGAAGTTTCCGGCGAGCGTGATCTCGGCACCTGGTGTCGTGGCGGTCGTCCTGAAACGAGTCCTCAATTTCGACTGGCTCGAGGGCGTCCCCATCGGGGCGGCCAAATGGATCTTTCTCCTGCTCTTTGTGGCCATCGGCGTACTGGTGCTTCGGATCCCCGGCGACTATGTGTTTGAAGGAGTCCCACATCGCCGCTGGTACCGTGATCTGCGGTTGTGGGGGATTGGGGTCCTGGCCTTTATCTTCGTGACCTATTACGTCTTTTAGCCGGCGAGGCGCTTGCGATGGATGAGCACAATCCCAAATCCGTTCAGATGAGCAAGATCAACCGGGCCCTGGGCCTGTTTCTGCTGTGCTTCGCTGCGATCGTCTTTGTCGCCGTGTTTTTCACGGAGACGGGCGTCGGCAAGGCGACCAATCTTGTCGCGAGTATGATCCTCGGTCTCGTCGGTGCCGTGATGGTCATTCGATCCGGCCGTGGCCCGGACGCGTCCTGATTGGCCGCCCCCATTTATTGACGCGATCTCTGCGCACCGCTCACGTCGGGGCGGGAATCTCGTCTATTTCAACTCGTCGGCGTTGTCGTAGATCTTTCGGATCGCCTCGATGACGAGGTCCATGTCCGCTTTTGTGCCCATCAGGACGGTGTGATGGAAACAGACGGATTCCTCCCCGTGGATGCGGTGGCAGACGGGCAGCTCGAATCTCGCTGGGTCGATCCGCTTCCAGTATTCGGCCGTCAGCTTATGCCGCCACGGCTTTGTGTGCGGCGCATACAGCGAACATGCGTCGAGCGGCACATAGCTGGCTTCCACAGCACAGCCCAACTCCGCCGCCATCGCCGCCCGGAACGATTTCACGGGCAGACCCTTGAACTGCTCTCGTTTATATCGGAAGGAGAAATTGTAGTACGCCTCGGCGGTCTCTCGACGATCGCGGCGCATCGGGAGCACGCCCGGAAGCTGCGCGAGCTGCGAATTGAAGTACTTCGCATTTTCCTCTCGCAGGCGGTTCTGCTCGGGCAATCGCGCGAGGGCTTCGAGCAGCAGGGCGGCCTGGAAGTCGGTCACGCGGTAGTTGCCCGATTGAATGAAGTTGCCCTCATCTCCGTAAATGCCGGCACCCTT
>CBFDDG010000502.1:0-3823 GCA_965603505.1 uncultured Phycisphaerae bacterium
AGTTCTGGGCCGAGCATTCTCTGAAGAGGCAGTTCACTATGCGCGGGCTGCCCTCGAGATTGAGAAGGCCCGAATCGACGGCCGATTCAATGACGAAACCATCCAGTACGGCGGTCGAATCCGTTCCTGTGCTCTCAACCACATGGATGCTGTTGTCCATTCGCAGAAACTCGTAGAGGGGATTCCTCGGCCACAGCACGTCCGGGTCGTTACCATTCAGGTCGCCGCTCAGGATGGTCGCGTGCTGTTCCGCATCGCGTGCATCGGGATCGTCAGCGACGATGCCGGCGAAGCCGCCCTTAATCGCCACGGCATTCTTGAGTTGGAAGGCCGCATACGGCGAGCCCAATGGATCGACTGGGCCGTGGCTGGGGGATCGTCTTGGCGACGACATAGGAGGCGTGCCCTGGTCGGGTCTGTATCGTCCCTGAGCCACTCGGATCTCATCCCCCCGTTCGGCGATGGCCAGAGCCTTCTGCAAATAGGTGAATGCATTGGCCCAGGACGAGCCGTCCTTCGCCCCGGTCGCATCATCATCGACATGGATGATCTTCGCCGGGGCAACAGATGTAAGGAAAAGGCAAATCGGCAGGAGAACGCTCGCTGTTATGAAATTTGACTTGCTCATTGTATTTCCCTTCAAAAGAGATTTCGCTCATGGCTCTTGAACGTACGATTTGCTGGCCTCGGTGGTGCCGCCGTAGGCGCCCATGTTGATGCGCCCGCCATTCAGGAGCGGCTCATCGCCGACGAGACTATTCGGATCGCCCGCATCGATGCAGGGGCTGGTGATATCGTCGAGCACCCAGCTCTCCGCGACCGGGTCCCATCGTCCAGCCTGGGATTTCAGGTGGTAGTCGCCCTCGACCCACACGCCACCGGCGGCGTCGGGCGGCACGGCCACGTTGGGATCGTTCGGATCAGCCCACCGGCCGGGTTGGGCAAACAGCGGATCAGCCGCGATATTGCCCGCGGCAAATGGGGCATTCACCATATCGGTATAGGTCATCCCCGGCCTGCTGCCGCCGTCGTACCGGCCTCCCGGGAAGGAGTCGCTCGGCGCGTTCGCCCAGATGATGCAGTTCACGAACACCACATTGCTGTTTGACATGTAGATGCCGGTGCCCTTTGCGCCGGCGATATTGTCCGCGATGGTGCAGTTGACAAAGACGGCGTCACTGCCGGTGCAGTAAACGACCCCGCCGTACGGATCGTCCGCCTGGTTGCCCACGATCAGGCAATTGGCAATCGTCGGGCTGCTGCCGGCGCAGCGAACGGCGCCGGCAGTATCCCCTTTGCCCCGGGTAATGACAAATCCAGACAACACGCAGTTGGCGTCTTCGCCTCGTTTGAAGGTAACCGGCGTATCGGCATAGTCGGCATCGAGCACGGCCAGCGCCTTTCGCACCGGCGGCTCGCTCCGGTTGAGGCCGGTGACCGTGATGTTCCGGCCGCGAAGCTCGATACACTCCCGATACGTGCCTGCGCGCACCACGACGGTGGCGCCCTCAAGAGCCAGGTCGATACCTTCCTGGACCATGTCGAAGGGATGCTCAGGGGCACCGTTCTCCTGAGGATCGCTGACCGTCGCGGTCCACGGCCCAGGATCGTTCGAGGCGTCGTCATCCACGTAGATGGTGTTCATCCTGCTCAAGAAGTTGGCCTTGAGCGTACTGCGGGCATTGTCCACGGTTATTGTCGTGGACGCATTGTTGGGATCGACCACCAAGCCGGTCTCCACAGCGCTGCCCGTCCAACCGGCAAAGAAGTAGAGATTCGCATCCACGGGCTGGGCGTGTATTGCCATAGTCTGCCCGACTTCTGCCGGGTACGGGCCCTCTCCCGGGATGGTCACCGCACCGCCGGGTCCGGATGATACCGTGAGTGCGGGCGGGCCCGGGACCCAGCCCATATCGGGCTCACTGTAGTCTCCCGCCGTGCTACCTTGCGTCGAGCTGGCCGTCCGTACCCGATAGCAGTATTTCGTCTCCGGCTCCGCCGTGACGTCATCGAAGCTCAACGGCATCTGCCACTCACTGATAGGGTTTGGGGCATCATCCGCAGATCGTGCGCGAGACACCTGGTAGTACGTGTAGCGGCTGTACAGAGGGCCATTGCATATGGCTTCCCAAGTGATATGGACACTGTCCGGCAATGTCCCATTCGACGCCATAATACCGGCCGGCGGCCGACGGTTGGGGGAATACATCCACAGAGCAAGCCGGGGGTTGTTGTCGTCGATCATCTGGAGGTGACTACAGTAAGCCTGCTCATTCAGCGGATTCTCGCGCAGTTCCAGAAAGATCAGACTTGTCAGGCCCAGAAGCGGCGACAGGTCGCTGACTTGGTTGTTGTAGAGCACCAGCCACTGCAGATTCGTCAGACCGGATAGAGGCGAAAGGTCGCTGATCCGATTATGGTGCACATCCAGCTCACGCAAGCTCGTCAGTCCGGACAGAGGCGACAGATCGCAAATCTCGTTGTCGCTCAGGTGTAACACTTCGAGATTGGTTAGCCCGGACAGGGGCGAAAGGTCGCTGATCTGATTCACGCGAAAGCTTAGCCTCTGCAGATTGATCGCGTGCTCAAGTCCAGTGAGATCCACAATTGCCTGGTGGGAGATCGTTAACTCCGTTAAACCAAGCATGTCCGCGGGCGTCGGGTCCCAGATCCACAACCTGTTCTCGACCAACCTTTTCAGGTGTGCATCGGCAAAAAACACCGGCTCTTCGCTCTCGCCGGCGGCAGACAGGCCCGCCATGAGGACACAGGCCACTACCATGATCTTGGGCGTTCCTCTCATCTCCATGTTCCGCTCCTTTCAAGATGACCGCTATGAGTATGAATGCGATGCCGGCCCGGGCGCGCAGCCCGGTCGGGCGGCGCGCATAGCATGCGCTTCCGGCGCCGTCAGGCGGCCGTGGCGAACCAAACGAAGGTCAATCCGCGCATTATGCGCCCTCGCCGGTCGCTACGCCGGAAGCGCAGCATTCCACGTTGGCAAAGAAGACCTTGCTTTCGAAGGTGGGCGGATATGAAAGGAACTGAATTATGACGTATGATAGCGCAACAAGTTATGATAGACCAATTTGCCCGCCTTCGTATCTTATGGCGGTCATTCTACCATCCAAGATGACCTTTGTAAAGGATCTGTTCCGCAATGTGGCAGGAATTTTTTGCCTTCTCAGGACGCTCGCGCCGTCAGTCTGCTGCGCCCGGACCGTTCGAGGCCTTGCCCGCCCGGTGTAGAGCGAGCGTCGCCCGCGAAGTCGCATGGATCAGGATCTGGACCATCACGCCAAGAGCGACGAGGCTGACGGCAAACCAGTAGGGAGCGTACAGACCGACGTTTTTGGCTAAATAGCCGCCCGCCCCCGCCCCCACGGTGATCCCTACGGAGATCACCATTTCGTGAATGGCCATCCGCCCCGAACGTTTCCGGCTCGTGGAAGCCCCGTAGAACAGGTGCGAGCTGTAGGCAAATCCGAACGCCACGCCGAGAACGACGGCGGAGATCAGAAAAACGCCCAGCGTCCGGCCGTAGATAATCATCAGCATCGCGACCAGGATCATGAATTGAGCCCCGATCAGCAGGCCGGCCTTGAAGTGCCAGAAAGCCCACCGCCCACTGGCCGTCAGGACCACGAAGTTGCACAGGGCGATCGTCGTCAGATACAGGCCAAACTGAGATTCGGAGTACCCGAGCTCTAAGAAGAGCAAGGCGAACTGCGACCGCGCGATCGCGAATGAAGCCCAGGCACAGAACAACGCGATCCTCGACATCCATCGGTAGTCGGCAAGCAGGCGTGCGTTGCTCGGCACT
>CBFDDG010000503.1:0-3787 GCA_965603505.1 uncultured Phycisphaerae bacterium
CCGCTGAAATTGGCCTTGGGATCGATCTCGACATCCACCGCAATGTCCTTTGTCGGGACGGATGCGCAACCTGCGAGCAACATAACACCGACAAGGCTCAATACATGACTTCTGTTCATAATGGTGTTCTCCTTTTTCTCAATGGGCATGTTTCGTTTCAGCTTTACTGGAAGTGGATCTCAATAATGGTCACGTCATCCTCCAGACGAATGGCGTTGGAGTACTTCAGGAGCGCCTCGTGCAGGGCTTCTATCTGGATGGGCGTCCGGGGATATCCCTGCTGCTTCAAAATGTCGATCAGGCCTTCCGTGCCCAGCATCGTCCCGGCGGCATTTGCGTTTTCCACGGCTCCATCGGTCAGCAGCAAGAAGCTATCCCCCGGGCGAAATTCGGCGGAGGTCTGCTCGTATTCCGCCTCCGGCATGAGGGCCAGCGGCAGACCGACGCTCTTTAGGCATTCATACGCGCCGTCGGGGTGCATCAGGACAACCTCCGGGCCGCCGGCGCTGGCGAATCGAAAGACCCGCTTGTCCGGGTCGAGAAGTCCGCAGATCGCCGTGGCAAAAGACACATCGGCCTTCACGACCGCCGCCAGCCCCTTGTTTACCTCGCCGACGAACGCCGGCGGATTCTTCAGGAGGGGATAATACCGATTGAAGAGCGAGCTGAGATGCATCGTATACAGAGCCGCGGAAACGCCATGCCCCATCACGTCGGCCAGCATGACGCCGTACTGACCATCTCCGAGATCCTTGATCGCATAGTAATCGCCGCCGACAATGTCATGCGGGATGTAGTGGGTGGTAAAGGTCGCTCCAATGTCCTCAGGTACATCCTCTTCCATGGCCAATTGTTGAATCGCCTTGGCGCGCTCCAGATCGTGGGCCATGGCGGAGGCATCTCGGAAGGTCTCCACGCCACCAATGACGGTGCCGGCATCATCACGGAGCGGCGCCACCGTCACCTGCATCGGGATGCGCTGACCGGCGGCTCCCCGGGCATAGACGAGTTGCGAGACCTCGCTGATCTTGTCCGTAACCATGGCGCGGTGGAGGGGGCAATGCTCACTGTCACACAACTGCCGACCGTCCTTGTCTATGTGGCACAGGACGTTGTCGAAGCACTGCCGCCCCACGACGTCTTCTTCGCGCCAGCCCGTGATGCGAGCCGCGGACCGGCTCCAATACGTGATCCGACGCTCCAGATCGCAGACATAGATGCCGTCACACAGTGAGTTAACGATCGCTTCGACCGTCATGTTTGCCGGAGATTCCATGTTACCCTATCCTATAGAGACCATTTCCTGTCAGAGCCTGTTCATGGCGTTAAGAGGGATACGCGTCTCTCGCCCACCTGGATGGCTTCCATGCCCTTGCGGGGAACAACCGCCAGAGCCATGGCCACTTTGTCTTCAATGGGAGCGGCGGACATGGTCTCCGCCGCGAGAATCTGTAATACCCCGTCCTTGATCCGCACTGTGGCAATTCTCGTGCGGTTGTAGAAGTTCAGGTTGCGGGCGAAGAGGACCAAATCCTGCTCGAAGTCCACCTGCGGCGCGGCCTCATCCGGCTTGAATGCTCGCCAGACGGCAGCCAACGTCCCTGCATCTCCGATGTAGCCCGTAGCGGCTGCTCGCTGCCCGGCCGGCAGTCTCCACAGGGCATCAACCGGATAATCACCCTGCCACGAGGCCTTCATGGAAACCGCTTGCGAGCTCTCCCCGGCCAGATCACTTGTAGGGGCCTCAGATTCGGCGGGCACGGGGGCATCCTTGGGTGGATCGCTCATCATCAGGCCGTGTCTGAACAGGGGCAGTTCTGAAGCAATCATGATGTCGACGACCATACCGATGCGATGTTCAGTCTGGACGAACTGGATCGCACGCAACGGAGAGAGCCGATCACCCATCAGCTTATGGTATTTCCTTAGAAGCGCGAGCCGGGCCGTTTCTTGCTCGAACCACTCCGCAGCCATCTTCGTTGCTTTCGAGTCGTCCAGGATCTCCGCTCCATCAGCGGCAATGAAGCGATCGAGCAAGTCCAGCCGACGATCGCCAAGCTCAAACAGCTCAATCTCATACTCCTGATAGAGAGGCCAAAAGACCTTGGCTTCCTCGTCACTCAATCCTACCGTTTCGTTGAAGAGACCGACTTTGCCTTCGGCCAATTCGATCCGGACGGCATCGATATAGGCCTTCACGGGATCCTCCTGAGAACTGGCCAGGGCCGCTCCCGGTAATAGCAGTAAGAGGCAAATCAACATCGGCAACGGTCTACTTCTTGTATGAGAGTTCATTGGTCATATCTCCTGTGCTGTGCTGGTCTACTGGTCCGGGCGTCAAGGTCACGGCGTTATCGTCAGGGGTTGCGTCATGCGAAACTCCAGCATGGCGCCGGCCGGCACGACAACGGATTGCCCCTTTCGAAGCACCGAAACCCCGGCGCCAATCGCAGCCCCTTTCTTCGCATCGTCGCTGTCACCGAACGCGCCGCCGATCAGGGCACCCATGCCGGCGTTGCGTGCGGTCTTGCGGAACGAGCTCTTGCCCGCCTCGGCGAAATTGCTGGTCATCAGCGGGTACATCGTCCCCTTGAGATTGATCTCGCTCAACGCCAGCTCAAGTGTGGAGCGTCCCACCATACGCCCCGCCTGGCTGGACTTGGTCACCCGGCCGTAGACCGTGGTGCCGGCCGGCGCGACGGTCACGGGGCCTGCCTTGAGACTGGCCGCCAGCTTAGCGCCGAAGCGCTGGCCCGGCGGGGTCTGTGAGCTGACCTGGCTGGTCATCGTCACCACGAGCACCGTGCCGGCCGGTATGGTCACCGGGCCGGCCGGCTTCGGCGGGGCAGCAGCGGGCGCAACGGCGGGACTGGGAGCCTGGCTCGCCGGCACCGGAACGGCAGGCTGAGGCGCCGGAGGCGAAGCGGGCGCTGCAGCCGGTGGCGCGGCGAAGGTCAGCACCAAAGCCTGCGCTCGCGGTATCGACTGCACGCCCTGATCCGTGGCAAACATGATCGTCTGACCGTCGAAACTGACGAAGCCGCCCTGTAGCGCCGTGCCGTCTCGTAACTGTAGTGTATCGCCCAGGGCCGACTGCATGAGCCAGCCACACAGACACGTCGCGCCGATGACCGCGATGAGACGGAATCTCAATGCGGACTGTCTCCGACTCCTGACAGGCGACGCCTTAGTCCTTTGCTTGCTCATCGACCGGATACGGTTTCTGCTTTCCTTCATGACATGCTCCTTCCTACGTTCGAATAATCTCACTTTCCGCTCAGTCCTCTTGCCAATGGCCCCGACGGCACTCGATCTACATGCCTGACAACAGATCGCGCAACTCCTCTTCTTTGTCTCTGGTCAACGAGGTCGTGATGACTCTTCCCTCGAAGCCAGAGAGTTCTTCCAGCACTTTGCCGGGGGTCGCTCTGCGTACCAGAACGAAGAGCGAGGAGGTTCCGGGTTGGAGGATCTCCGCAAGTTCCTTGATGAATCCTTCGCTGATGCCGATATCAGACAGCTTGCGGGCAAGGGGGCCGCAACCGGCGCCCACTACGACACCCATGATGGGATTGAGAAAGAGCAGGCCGATCAACGTCCCCCAGAAGCCACCGCTGACAGCACCGGCGGCGGAGAGATTCGCAGCCTGCTGCAACTTCACCTTGCCCTGGCGGTTCTTCGTCACCACCACGACGTCTTCCGTGTCAATCAGATATTCGTTCTGGAGTCTGGCCAGGGCCGCCCGCATCTCGAACGCGGTATATTCGTCCTCGAATCCAACGACCAC
>CBFDDG010000504.1:0-3743 GCA_965603505.1 uncultured Phycisphaerae bacterium
CAAGGGTAATGCGGTCAGCGATGATCCGTGGCAGAAGGATACAGGAGTAGGTTATGTCGAGAGTGTGCTATTTTACAGGCAAGAAGACGACGTCCGGCAGGAGCATTTCCCGCCGCGGCAAGGCCAAGCACCTTGGTGGCGTCGGTAAGAAGGTGACCGGTATCACCAAACGGAAGTTCAAGCCGAATATTCAGAAGGTCCGGGCCGTGGTGGACGGCCGGGTCTGCCGGATCCGCGTTTCCGCCAAGGCGATCCACATGGGCCTGGTCCAAAAACCGCCGAAACGCAACTACAAGCCCGCCGAGGAGCAAGCCGGCTGACTGATGCGCGGGTTGCGACGGTCGTCCTTTCCCAGCGGGGCGCGGTTTGCCTCGCTTTTTCTTTAGGGTGGGTGCATGCAGCAGAGGATCGATAGGCAGCAGGTCCGCAAGGTCGCCAAATTGGCCCGGCTGGAACTGAGCGAGGCGGAGATCGAGGAGTTCACCGGCCAGCTCGGGGCGATCCTGGAATACGTCGAGAAGATGAACGAACTCGATACGACCGGCGTCGAGCCCCTGGCGCACTGCCTGCCGATTGCTAACGTCTTTCGGGCCGATGACGTGCGCGAGTCGCTGGGGACCGAAAAGACCCTGGCCAATGCACCCGAGCGGGACGGATCGTTCTTCAAAGTTCCCAAAATCCTTGAGGATAGCTCTACGTAGAAAAAGGAGGCCATGGAGATGAGACTCTTGAGGCCGGCGTGTCTGGCGTTCGTTCTTCTTTTGGGCATCTATGGTACATCGGAGCGGAGCATGGCGGCCGGCGAACAGACGCAAAAGGGTGGGCAAAGCGAGCAGACCTTTGAGAAGGAAATCACCAAGACGCTGAGCCTGCGGTACCTGCTGTATCTGCCCAAGGGCTACGGCGAGGACAAGGCCAAGAAATGGCCTCTCATCCTCTTCCTGCACGGCGCCGGCGAGCGGGGCAGCAATCTCAATCTGGTCAAGAAGCACGGCCCGCCGAAACTGGTCGAGCAGGGCAAGGATTTTCCGTTCGTGATCGTCTCGCCGCAATGTCCGTCGGAGAGCTGGTGGACGGAGAAGCTCGATGCGCTGACAGCGATGCTGGATGACGTCGAGTCGAAGTACGCCGTGGACCGCAGCCGCGTGTACCTGACCGGCCTGAGCATGGGCGGGTTCGGCTCGTGGGCCCTCGGCTGTCGGTACGCGGAGCGGTTTGCCGCCGTGGCGCCGATCTGTGGCGGCGGAGAGTGGTTCCTGGCCGGGCGGCTCCTGAAGACGCCGGTCTGGGTCTTCCACGGAGGCAAAGACCCCGTCGTGCCACTGCGGGAATCCCAGGAGATGGTCGCGGCGCTCAAGCGGGCCGGCGGAGACGTCCGGCTCACGATCTATCCGGAGGCCAACCACGATTCCTGGACCGAGACATACGATAACCCGAAGTTGTACGAGTGGTTCCTGAGTCATCGCAAGGATGACCAAAGCGAATAGCGCAGGGTATGCCTGTAGACGAGTTGACAGCGATTGAGTTGCGGGACCGGATTGCAGCCCGGCAGATCAGCAGCGTCGAAGCGACACGGGCGATCGTGGATCGCATCAACCGCGTCGATCCGACCATCGGGGCATACCTGTCGGTCTTTCGGGACCGGGCGCTGCAGGCGGCGGAGGCCGTGGACGGGCGAATCGCCGCCGGTGAGCCGGTCGGGCCGCTGGCCGGCGTGCCGGTAGCCGTCAAGGACGTTCTGTGCACCAGCTTCGGCGCGACGACCTGCGGCTCGCGAATCCTCGAGAAGTTTCACTCACCCTACGATGCGACGGTCATCCGCAAGCTTCAGGGCGCCGACGCCGTCATCGTCGGCAAGACCAATATGGACGAGTTCGCCATGGGCTCGAGCACGGAGAACTCGGGCCTCGGCAAGACAGTCAATCCCTGGGACCCGTCGCGTGTCCCGGGCGGCAGCAGTGGGGGCTCGGCCGCTGCGGTCGCGGCCCGGCTGTGCTCTGCGGCGCTGGGCTCCGACACGGGCGGCTCGATTCGACAGCCGGCAAGCTTCTGCGGCGTCGTCGGACTGAAACCGACCTACGGCCGCGTCTCCCGCTTTGGCTTGGTCGCCTATGGATCGAGTCTCGACCAGGTCGGCCCCATTACGCGGACGGTGGCCGATGCGGCGTTGATGCTGAACGTCATCGCCGGACACGATCCGGCCGACAGCACCAGCGTGCGCGAGGACATCGCTCCCACAACCGACTATCTGGCCCAGGCCAATACTCCGGTCGAGGGGCTGCGGATCGGCGTAGCATCGAGCTTCAATGCAGGGGCCGACGCGGAGGTGCGCAAAGCGATCGACCGGGCCGTGGACGGCTACCGTGAGGCGGGTGCAGAGATCATCGAAGTGGACATGCCGCACCTGGACTACGCGATTGCCGCCTATTATGTCATCGCGACGGCCGAGGCATCGAGCAACCTGGCGCGCTACGACGGGGTCCATTACGGTCATCGCACGGCCGATCCGGCCGACTATGTCGAGGTATATACGAAGTCACGCGAGGAGGCCTTCGGCAAGGAGGTCAAGCGGCGGATCATGCTCGGGACCTATGCGCTTTCGAGCGGCTACTACGATGCCTACTACCTCAAGGCCCTGAAGGTGCGGAACCTCATCCGCGGTGATTTCGTCGGGGCGTTTGAGAAATGCGACTGCATGATGATGCCGGTCGCACCGACCACGGCCTTCCGATTCGGCGAAAAGATGGACGATCCGCTGAAGATGTACCTCTCGGATATCTACACGATCGCCGTCAATTTAGCGGGGATTCCGGGGATCAGCATCCCGTGCGGGTTTGACGGCGCCGGCCTTCCCATCGGTTTGCAGATCATTGGGCCGGCCTTCAGCGAGGACAGACTGTTGCGGATCGCGCGGATGTACGAGGCGCGGACCGACTGGCACACGAAGAGGCCTGCGGCTATCGAGCCAATCACACCATGAGTGAGTTGTCGTACAAGGTGATTGTCGGCCTGGAGATTCACGTACAGCTCAGTACGCAGACGAAGATGTTCTGCGGCTGTGCGCTGCGGTTCGGGGAGGAGGCGAACAGCCGGGTCTGCCCGGTCTGCCTCGGTCTGCCGGGGGCGCTGCCGGCGATGAACGGGCAAGCCGTCGAGCGTGCGATGCTGGCCGCGATGGCGCTGAACTGCGAAATCGCCAGGTTCACGAAGTGGGACCGCAAGAGCTACTACTACCCGGACCTGCCGAAGAACTATCAGATCAGCCAATACGACCTGCCGCTGGGCAGCAACGGCTACATTGGGATCCCCTTGCCCGACGGCCAGACAAAGAGAATTCGTATCCGCCGCGTGCATCTGGAAGAGGATGCCGGAAAGAATCTCCATACGGCAGGAAACTACTCGCAGGTGGACCTGAACCGGGCGGGTACGCCGCTGCTGGAGATCGTGACCGAGCCCGACATGAACAGCGCCGAGCAGGTGCGGGCGCTGGCCGTCGAGCTGCAGCGGATCGTGCGCTACCTGGGCGTCTCCGAGGCCGACATGCAGAAGGGCCACATGCGGTTCGAGCCGAACGTCAATCTTATTATCGAAAGGGCGGGGCAGCAGTCCAAGACGCCCATCGTCGAGGTCAAGAACCTCAATAGCTTCCGGGCCCTCGAGCGCAGCGTCGCCTACGAGATCCAGAGGCAGCTTGATGAGTTTCTGGAGACCGGCCGGACGATGGAGACGGGCAACAAGTCCAC
>CBFDDG010000505.1:0-3737 GCA_965603505.1 uncultured Phycisphaerae bacterium
TGCTGCTGTTCGAGCGTTAGCGACTGGGCGTTTGTCTTGAGTTTGTCCTTGAGGTCGTCCCAGAGCCCGACCTGTTGCAGGCCCTCCTGGATGGCTTGCATAATCTCGGCCTTCTTCTTCATCATGCCGTGAATTCGCAGGCCGAACTTCAGGTTGTTGTAGACCGAGAGGGAAAAGACGTTGGGCCGCTGGAAGACCATGCCGACCTTGCGTCGCAGGGCAATGAGGTCGGTGTCAGGGTCGAGGATGTTCTCGCCGTCGATCGTGATTCGGCCCTTGACCTGAACAGTCTCGATCAGATCGTTCATGCGGTTGAAGCAGCGCAGCAGGGTGGACTTGCCGCAGCCGGAAGGGCCGATGATCGCCGTGACGTTGCGGGCGGGAATCTGGATGTTCACATCCGTCAGGGCGTGGAATGCCCCATAGAAGAGGTTCAGGTCGGTCGTTTCGACGCTCGATTCGAATTCCATGCTATCCGAAGCGCCCGGTAATGTAGTCGTCTGTTCGTTCATCTTTCGGGTTCGTAAAAAGGGTATGGGTGTCGCCGATCTCGACCAGCTCGCCCATCAGGAAAAAGGCGCACCGCTCGCTGACGCGCGACGCCTGCTTCGTGTTGTTCGTGACGAGGATCTGGGTGTAGTCGGCCTTGAGCTTCTGCATGGCGTCCTCGACCATGGCGGTGGAGATGGGGTCGAGGCCGGAGCAGGGCTCGTCGTAGAGGATAACTTCCGGCTCGACGGCCAGCGTCCGGGCGATGCAAAGCCGCTGCTGCTGGCCGCCGGACAGGCGGATGGCCGGCTCGCGCAGGCGGTCCTTCACCTCGTCCCAGAGATACGCCTTCTTGAGGGCCTCCTCGACGGTATGCGCGACGACTGCCTTGTTCCTCGTGCCGTGCACCTTCGGGCCGTAAGCGACGTTCTCGAAGATCGTGACCGGCAGCACCTGCGGCAGGGCGAAGATGACCCCAATCCTCTTGCGCAGGAGATTGTCGCCGACCTCCTTGATGTCGCGGCCGCCGAGGTAGATCTCGCCGGTCTGCGAGTAGTTCCTGTGGAGGTAGTTGAGCCGGTTGAGGGCCCGCAGAAAGGTGGTCTTGCCGCTATTGGCCGGGCCGATGATCCCGAGAATCTCCTTGGGCGGGATCTCGATGTTCACGCTCTTGAGGACCTGGTCCGAGCCAAAGTAGCAGTTCAGATCGACGGTTTTGATGACCGGTTCTACCATAGCCTCTTTTTTCGATAGTGGGCCCGCAGGAAGATGCTGACGACGTTCATCAGGAAGACCAGCGCCACGAGCACCAGCGCCGTGGCGAAGCTCAGTTCGAGCGGGATATTCGGGACCTGGGTCGAGATGACGTACAGGTGATACGGCAGGGCCATGACCTGGTCGAAGGCGGATCGCGGCAGCCGCGGCAGATAGAAGGCGGCGACGGTGAAGAGGATCGGGGCCGTTTCCCCCGCCGCCCGGCTCAGGCTCAGGACCGTCCCGGTAAGGATGCCGGGGATTGCGTACGGCAGCACGCAGTAGCGGACGGTCTGCCATCGGCTGGCCCCCAGCGACAGGCTGATCTCGCGGTACGTGAACGGCACCGACTCCAGCGCCTCCTTGGCGGCCGTGATAATGACGGGCAAACTCATGATCGCCAACGTCAGCGAGCCGGCGAGGATTGACGTGCCGAAGCGCAGCAGCAGGACGAACAGCGTGAAGCCGAACAGGCCGTACACGATCGAAGGGATGCCCGAGAGGTTCACCACCGACAGCTTGATCATCCGCGTGAACAGGTTGTCGCTGGCGTACTCAACGAGGTAGATGGCCGAAAGCACGCCTAACGGCAGCGAGAACAGCATCGTGCCGATGACCAGCAGGATCGTGCCGACGATGGCGGGAAAGATGCCGCCGGCCTTCATGCCCTGTCGCGGGGCCGCTGTGAGGAACTCCCACGTGACCGCCCCGGCCCCGTTGACGACGATATACACGATCACGCCCAGGATTGGCACGACGATCAGCAACGTCAACGCGCCCAGGACGGAGAACGCAATCGTCTGGCGGATTTTCGCTCCGTTCATTTCCTGGCCCTTCGCAGAAACACGTCGGCGACGAGGTTGATGCTGAACGTGATGGCAAACAGGACGAGCCCGACGGCGAACAGGGCGAAGTAATGCTCCGAGCCGCCCACGGTCTCACCCATCTCGCCCGCAATCGTCGCCGTCAGGGTTCGCAGCGGCTGGAGGATCGAGTGCGGGACAACCGGAGCGTTGCCGGTGACCATCAGGACGACCATCGTCTCGCCCACCACTCGGCCGATCCCAAGCATCACGGCCGCCACGATGCCGGACGAGGCGGAAGGAAGGATGACTCGCCAAAGCGTCTGCCAGCGGGTGGCGCCCAGGCCGAAAGCGGCCTCGCGGTACGTCTTCGGCACGCCGACCAGGGCATCCTCGGAAATACTGATAATGGTCGGCAGGGCCATGAAGGCCAACAGCAAGCTGCCCGTCAGGCCGCACATCCCCGTCGGAAGCCCGAAAACGTCCCGCAGCACCGGGCCCAGCCAGATGATGCCCAGGAAGCCCAGGACCACGCTCGGGATCGCCGCGAGGATCTCCACCAGCGATTTGAGGACGTGCTTCAGCGGCTTGGGAGCGACCTCCGCGATGAACATGGCTGCCCCCACGCCCAGCGGCACGCAGATGAGGATCGCCCAGAGCGTCACGAAGACCGAGCCGAGCAGCAGCGGAATCACCCCGAACTTCGGCGGCTCCGAGATCGGCAGCCACTCCGTCCCGAACAGGAACTTCCCCAGCGGGTACTCGCGGAACAGCGACAGGGAATCCCGCAGCAGAAACAGGAAAATCAGAAAGACGAAACCGACGACCGCAAAGCCGCTCAGCTTGATGCACCACTCAACGATCGGCTCGCTAATCTTTCTGAGCAACGGTCTCTCCCACCGGCACGAATCCGGTTTCCATGAATTGTGTCTGGCCCGTCGGGCCCAGGGTGAAATCGATGAACAGTTTGACGACGCCCTCCGGCTCGCCATCCGTATACACAAAGAGCGGCCGCGAAAGCGGATAGGCCTTCCTGACGACGTTCTCGACATCAGGCGGGTGGAACTCATCGCCCCTGCCGACCCGCACGGCTTTCGTCCGATCGGACAGATACCCCATGCCCAGGTAGCCGATGGCGGCCTCGTTGTTCGCCACCTCCTCGACGATGGCCTGCGAAGAGGTCAGCAGCAGCGTCTTCCTGGAGAACTCCTGAGTGTTGCCCTTCTGGCCGAGTTGGATCACCTCTTCCTTGAAGTACAGGTGCGTTCCCGAGCTGACCTCGCGCGACAGGGTCACAAAGGGCAGGTCCTTGCCCCCGAACTCCTTCCAGCTCTTGGCCTTTCCGGTGAAGATTTTGTGCAGGTCCTCAATGGTCAGCTTGTCCACGGGATTTTTCAGGTTCACGATCACGGCGACGCCGTCGTAGGCGACGGTGAATTCCTTCGGGTAGACGCCGCGTTTCTCGGCCATCTCGATTTCCTTGGCCTTCATCTCGCGGGAGGTGGTGGCGATGTCGGTGGTCTTGTTGATCAGCGAGGCGATCCCCACGCCGCTGCCGCCGCCGGTGACGGCGACGAACACGTGCGGGTAGACCTTCATGAACTGCTCGGACGTCTGCTGGATGGCGTTGACGATCGTATCCGACCCTTTGGTCTGAATGAACCCTTGCGGCTCATTCGGGTCGATACTCTC
>CBFDDG010000506.1:0-3737 GCA_965603505.1 uncultured Phycisphaerae bacterium
TCCCCTCCTTCGCCTGGTTCATAGAGGGGGTGGTCACGAAGGGTTTCGGCCGACGGAGCCTGTATGGAACAGCGGAGACGGCGATGGGTCGCCGCGGGGGCCGATGGACGCCGGCACAGCAGGCGATGTGGGACGCGATCTTCGAGATGACCGCGCCGGCCCGGAATGAGGCCGTCCGGAAAGGCCGCAAGGCCATGATGAAGTAAACGTGCGCGATGGGGCTTGGGACCTGTCGACTCGATGGGTCTTATCCCCACGAGGCGCACTTCATGCGTGAGTTGGCAACATTTGAAACGGGAGGTACGTCGATGGCGACAGTGGAAGAACGCATCAAGGCGGTGACCGCGAAAGTTCTGGGGCTCGACGCCGATCAGATCCGTTCGGAAAATAACTTTACGGAGGATTTGGGCGCCGAGAGCGTCCAGTCCATCGAACTGGTCGCGATGTTCGAGGAGGAGTTCGGCATCGAAATGGATGAGGACGCCGCCTTGTCCGTAACGACCGTCGGTAACGCCGTGGAGTTCATCACGAATGTGTGCAAAGAACAGGGCGTGAACGTGGAAGAGTAGCCGCGAAGCGCTGGAAAGGATCGCAAATGGGTAAGACCAGAAGATATCACAATCTGCCGGAAGTGACCCGGCCGAACCTCCTCGAGGAGATCTTTCCGTATGATCTGCCGCCGCAGATTCGGCTCGAAGGTCCCGTCGTCGAGTACATCGACGGCAAGCCCGTGGAGTTCGACTTCTCGTCGGTGAAGACCAGAGACATCGTCATCACCGACACGACGTTCCGCGACGGCCAGCAGTCGCTGCCGCCCTACACGGTCGACCAGATGGTGCACATCTACGATCTGCTCTCGCGCCTCGGCGGCCCCAAGGGCGTCGTCCGGCAGACCGAGTTCTTCCTCTATACGAAGAACGACCGGGAGGCCCTGGACAAGTGCCGTGCGCTCGGGCACAAGTACCCCGAATGCACGGGCTGGATCCGGGCCGTCAAAGGCGATTTTCGCCTGGTCAAAGACGTGGGGCTCAAGGAAACCGGCATGCTCACGAGCTGCTCGGACTATCACATCTTCCACAAGCTCAAGTTCCGCAGCCACAAGGAGTGCATGGATTCCTACTGCGACGTGGTGCAGGCCGCGTTCGAGGCGGGCGTGCGGCCCCGCTGCCACCTGGAGGACGTGACGCGAGCCGACATCGACAGATTCGTCCTGCCGTTCGTGGACCGTCTCATGGAGATGAGCGAGCAGGTACCGGAGGCACTCTCGGCCAAGATCCGGCTCTGCGATACGATGGGCTTCGGGATCAGCTATCCGGGGGCCGAGCTGCCACGGAGCATCGCCAAGCTGATCTACAAGCTCAACCGCGAGCTGGGCGTCCCAAGCAACCGGCTCGAATGGCACGGGCACAACGATTTCCACAAAGTCCACATCAATGGCGGGACGGCGTGGCTCTACGGCTGCGACGCCGTCAATACGACCCTCTTCGGCTTCGGCGAGCGCACCGGCAACCCGCCCCTCGAGGGCGCCGTCTTCGAGTATATCGCGCTCAAGGGCGACCCGTGTGGAATCGACACGATGGCCATCACCGAACTGGCCGACTACATGCGATCCATCGGCCTGCCCATCCCGGACAACTATCCATTTGCCGGTCGCGCCTTCAACGTGACTCGCGCCGGCATCCATGCGGGCGGACTCCGCCAGGACGAACGAATCTACAACATCTTCAATACGGAGAAGCTGCTCGGCCGGCCGCCCCGCGTCGCCATCACCGACAAGAGCGGTGCCGACGGTGTGGTCCACTGGGTCAACGAGTTCTTTGGCCTCAAGGAGAACGACCGCATCAACAAGATCAAGATCCACCGGCTCGCCCGCTGGGTCATCGACCAGTACGAGCAGGAAGGCCGCCTGACGGCCATCAGCGACCAGGAGCTCGCCGCCAAGGCCAAAGAATTCTACCCCGATTACTGGGCCAAGTACAAAGCCGGGAAGTAATCCATCAAGGATGATTGACAATTGATGATTTGACCTCGGGTGCCACGCCTACAGCCGGTGAGTATGGCACCCGGCTTTTTTCCGGTCGCAGGTGGCAGCAGCGAAGGCGAGGCACGCCCAGCGTGTGACTGATTCCTGCAGAATGCAGCGGGGAGAACGGGCCATGGCGGACATGGCGAAAAACGCCTCAGCCGGATATGATGCGGAGTGATGGTGGATGAAAGAGTACATCCGCAGATATCCCTGTCGTTCGACCGCGGGACGCTCCTGCTGGCCGGCGCGCAGCCGGGCGAACCGGCCGGTGCGCAAGGCTCGTCCCGGTGGACGTGGGATGCACGGGTCGGGGCGTGGCGGTGCGATGCCATTCACTATCCGTCGGTCCGTGCCGCGCTGGGGCGGCGCTTTACGTCGTTGTTTCAGGACAACGTGCTCCAGCCGGAGCGCGTCTCGTGGCCGAAGACGGACCTGCCGGCGCTTAGGCCCGAGCAAGAAGAGGCCGTAGCCGCCTGGATGCAAGCCGACCGTCGCGGACAGATCATCATGCCGACCGGCACCGGCAAAACGGAAGTGGCCTTTGCCATCATGGCCGAAACACAGATCGCCACCCTGGTCGTGGCGCCTATCCGCGATTTGATGTACCAGTGGCACAGGCGGATTCTGGCGACGTTCGGCTACGACGCCGGGATCGTCGGCGATAGCACCTTCAACATCAAGCCGGTCACGGTGACCACCTACGACAGCGCTTACATTCACATGGACAAGATGGGAGCGGGCTTCGGCCTGCTGATCTTCGATGAGGAGCATCACCTGCCGGGCCCGTGTCGCCGGGAGGCGGCGATCCTCAGCACCGCCCCGATGCGGCTGGGCCTGACGGCGACGCCGGAACGCGCGGACAACCTGCACGAAGACCTCGACTGGCTCATCGGCCCGGTCGCCTATCACATGCCGTTCCGGCAGGCGAAGGGCGCGACCCTCGCGGATTTCGACGTCGTGCGCATCCCCGTCGCGCTCACCGACGCCGAGCAGGCGACCTACGACCAGTGCAGCCGGCTCGTCCGCCACTTCATTGCATCCCGTCGCAAGGAAACGCCGGGCTATGCGTGGCAGGATCTGTGCAAGGAATCGGGCAAAGACCCGCAGGCGCGCCAGGCGCAGAAGGCCTATTACCTCAAGCAGTCCATCGAGGATCGCGCCGCCGAGAAGCTTCGCGTTCTGGAGGATATCTTCCGGCTGCACTATGGCCAACAGACCATTGTCTTTGCCGGCTCGAATGTGATGGCCATCGAAGTCTCTCGGCGCTTCCTCGTGCCGACCATCCTGTCGCACACGCGGAAGCGTGAGCGATTAGCTGTTCTCGGCGGTTTTGCCAAGAGAGAATTCCCTGTCCTCGTTGCGAACCGCGTCCTCGATGAAGGCGTGGACGTGCCGGAAGCGAAAGTGGCGGTGGTCATCGGCGGACAGGCCTCGACGCGGCAGGCCACGCAGCGGCTCGGCCGCGTGCTGCGCCGGTCCGGCCAGGCCCGCGCTGTGTTGTACGAGGTCGTCTGCGAGAACACCAAGGACGTCGAGCGCTCCCGCAAGAGGCGAAGAAGCGATGCTTACGAGCGAACAGTCCATCGTCGAGTATGAAGCGGGCCGGGCCGTTCCCGACCGCCTGACGCAGAACACGCATCGGCATTATGCCGAGTATGCCGAGCAGATGCTCTGCATCTACCGCACCGGCATCGGCCGGCAGCGCCGGGAG
>CBFDDG010000507.1:0-3730 GCA_965603505.1 uncultured Phycisphaerae bacterium
ATTGACGATTTGGCCCGACACCAAGCGGTGCTGCACGAAGCCGTAGCGCGCAAATCGTAAGTCGCAGGCGGTAAGTCTACACGGCGTCCATCGGGAGTTCGTGCTTGATGCAGTACGCGCGGATTTTCTCCACCATGATGCGGCCATACTGCTTGCACTTGGCCTCCCCGACGCCCCTGACGCCGAGGAAGCGCTGCAACGTCGAAGGCCGGCGACGAGCCATGTCGCGTAGGGCCGCATCGCCAAAGATGACGTAGGCGGGAACGCCTCGCTCCTTCGCCAGAGAAGCTCGCAGCCTGCGCAGCGCCTCGAAGAGCCCCTTATCGACGCCCTCCCACGATTCCGTGGCCACTTTAGCCTTGCGCTGCCGTTTCTCCGCCGGCCGGAGCAAGCGAGGAGTCACCTCACCCTTGAGTACCCGGTGCCCTTCCGGGGTGACCGACAACACGTTGTATTCGCCAGTCTTTTCAATGAAGCCCTGGCCAGTCAATTGTTCGATCCAGTCGTGTACGGCGCGTCGGTCGTGCTCCTGGAGCAGTCCGTATGTACTCAATCGGTCGTGCTGGTTGTCAAGGATTCGCTGATCGCGTGAGCCCGTGAGCACCAGGGCCGTATAGCCGCCGCCGAAACGCTGACCGAGGCGCAGGATGCACGACAGAATCTTCTGGGCCGTCACCAGGGCGGCATCGATGGTGTCCACCTCGCCCAGACAGATGTCACACGCACCGCACTCGGCCTTGCCGAGCGATTGTCCGAAGTATTCGAGGATGACCCGGCGACGGCAGATCCCCTGCGTGCAGAACCCGTACATCTGATTGAGCTTTGCCAGGGCGATCTCCTGCGCCTGCGGCTCGCCGTCGCGCAGCAAGCTCTTCCAGACGCCGTAATCGCCGCCGGAATAGAACAGACAACATTCGGCTTCGAGCCCGTCCCGTCCCGCGCGCCCGCTCTCCTGCTGATAATGCTCCAGCGATTTCGGCAGCCCGGTATGAATGACGTAGCGGACGTTGGATTTGTCGATGCCCATACCGAAGGCAATCGTGGCGACGATGGCATCCACGTTTTCGGCGACGAAGTCGTCCTGATTCTTCTTGCGCGCCTCATCCGTCATGCCCGCGTGATAGGGGGCGACGCGATAGCCCTTGGCGGTCAGCGCTTCGGCCATTTCCTCGACGTCGCGGCGGCGGATGCAGTAGATGATGCCGGACTCGTTGCGGTGGCAATCCAGCACATCGCAGACCTGACTGACGGCGCGGTTACGAGGCCGGACCTTGTAGATCAAATTCGGCCGGTCGAACGAGCCGACCAGCACAGCAGGCTCGTTCAGCGACAGTTGCTCGGCAATATCACGCCGCACCTGTTCGGTCGCCGTAGCGGTGTAAGCACCGATCGTCACGTTCGGAAAGACCTGGCGCAGCGAGCCGAGCCGCCGGTACTCCGGGCGGAAGTCATGCCCCCACATGCTGATGCAGTGCGCTTCGTCGATGGCAATGAAAGAAAGCTGGTGAGAGCGAAGAAACGCGCTGAAGCCATCCGACACCAGCCGCTCCGGCGAAACGTACAGGAGCTTGAGCTCGCGCTTGTGGAGCCGCTCCATGACGTTGTCGCGTTCCGCCGCGTTGAGAGAGCTATCCAGCCGAGCCGCGGACACGCCGCACTCCGTCAGGGCGTCCACCTGGTCCTTCATCAGTGAGATCAGCGGCGAAATCACCACGGCCAGACCCGGCATTGTCATGGCGGGAGCCTGAAAGCACACGCTCTTGCCGCCCCCCGTCGGCAGTACGACGATCACGTCGCGTCCCTGGCAGAGAGACTCCATCGCCTCCTTTTGCAGAGGTCGGAACTCCTTGTAGCCCCAGTACCGCTCGAGTGCTTTCGTAAGTTGCTCGGTCAAAGCCCGCTACCTTTCAATCACAGTGCTCGCCGCATAACGCATACTATACCGCGAATCAGACGTTCTGACCAGAGCGTATCCCGGAAAACCTGATCTGTGCGATGCAGCAGAGGCCCCTGCCCGGCGGAACACCGCCCCGGCGAACGGAAAGAAACACGCACAGGCGGTAGGAATATATCGCCGGATCTGCTATTATGCTTGCTTATGAAGACACGAAGTTTCACTCGACGAGATGTGTTGAAGACGCTGTCAGCGGCTCCTTTCTTCGGAGGCCGGCCTCTGTGGGCCAACGCGGGTCGTGACCATCTGCAACAACCCAACGTGCTGCTCCTTTTCTCCGATCAGCACCATGGCTCGGCCATGGGCTGCGCCGGACACTCCACGGTCAAGACTCCCACGATGGACGCCCTGGCGGCGCGTGGCGTGCGATTCAATCGGGCGTATTGCCAGGATGGGATTTGCGTCGCCTCGAGAACGTCGATGATGACGGGCCTCTATCCGCGCACGACCGGGTGCCTGGATAACCCGAACGTGCCCGTGCATCCCGAGCGTTTCACGATGCTCCAGAACGTCTTCCAGGCCAACGGCTATGCCACGGGCTGTTTCGGCAAGCGACACCTGCCCAGGAATTCGATGGCGCTGGGGTGGGATGCGTCGGCCACGACCATTTCTCCCCGCCTGGATCCTTCGGATGAGAGCTACCACGACTGGCTCCAGCAGGAGGGACTGTGGGAGGTATTTGAGCGGGAGCACGGCAAAAGCATATTGCAGAGCGATCTCTTCTGCCGGATATCGAGGCTCGATCCGGAACAGCGTGATGCGGCTTACACGGCTGAGAAGACGCGGGCGTTCCTCCGGCAGTGTCATCAGGAACGCAAGCCCTTCTTCTGTTGGGCCAGCTTTCACGGCCCGCATCAGCCGTATACGCCGCCCCGGAAGTGGGCCGATCTATATCCGGCGGAGAACATGGTTCTTCCGGCCAGCATCGACGAGCCCGCCGAGAATCTGCCTCCGGAGTTGGCCGGATGGAGAAGAAACAAGAAGCAGCCCTGGAACCTGGGCGTCGCGGCCGAACGCAAGGACCTGTACCGGCGGTTCCTGGCCTACTACTATGCGCAAGTCACCGAGGTCGACCACTACATGGGCCGGATCGTCGATGAACTGGAACGATTGGGTCTGGCCGACGATACGGTCATCGTGTACGCCTCCGACCACGGGGATTTCATGGCCTATCATGGGATGACGGAAAAGTGCGCCCTGGGGCACAACGTATACGAAGATACGCTCCGCGTGCCGTTGATTGTCTCCTGGCCGAGGAGATGCAGACAGGGTGTCGTCAGCGAGGATCTGGTCGGGCTGCTGGATTTGTTTCCAACGCTGGTTGATCTCCTTGCCCTCCGCACTCCGGCGCCGATGCAAAGGCTTGCAGGGATGTCGTTGCGCCCCGTCCTCGGTACGGGGGAGCCGCTGGGCCGAAGACACGTTTTCTCAGAGAACTGGTCACAGGCCACGGTGATGGGCAAACGGTACAAGCTGGGCGTGTGGCTCGATCCCGGCCCGCTGCCTCGTTATGCCGGGCGGGACTGGAGAGAACGCTTCCGGGACATGCTGTTCGATAGAGAACAGGACCCGCTGGAAACGAGGAATCAAATCGACAACCCGCAGTCGGCCACGATCCGGAAAGAGCTGCGCAGTGCTCTGGAGGACTGGATGGCAAAGACATCCTCCGCCGGGCGGGCCGACCTGATCGCGTCCAGCCTGGCGAAGGCGCGGTGAGTCCCCGCACTCGTCCACGCGGCGGGAAGCAGCCCGATCTTGACATGGTCTTCTGTCGGC
>CBFDDG010000508.1:0-3712 GCA_965603505.1 uncultured Phycisphaerae bacterium
GCTCAATTCCCGGAAATCACGCAAATGAGGTAACTTATGGATCTAGTCGTCTCTTAGGCTCTCGCCCTCTACCTCACCAGGATAACCAGGATGACCAGGATGCGCAAGGAAGTAGTTGCATTTTAGTTGCAGTCGGAGGGTGAAAAGGGGCTTCGAGAAGCCGACGGCCCGTGGGGAGAAAGGCGATCGGACCTTGTCGGCGGAGGCTCTGGAGAAGCCGGTCGGGAGGGCAGAGACTCCAAGGCACCGATGCAGCCACCTTGCGGGGCTACTGAGACGTTCCTTCTCAGCGGGAGCATTTCCCGTTTGCCCAGACTGCAGGGAGGTTGGGGTTCCATGTTTCGTCCGAGCCGCCCTGGGACGCGTTGGCCAGGTGGGAAGCCTGGGTGCCGGATGCCGATGCCAGTGCCGCGGGTGCCGATGCCCCCTACGGACCGCGAAGCGGCAAGGACCGATCGACGCGAAACACATCGTCAGGCCGGTCGTTGCGGTAGATCAACTGAACGGAATCGACATGGAATCGAAGTGGCGACCAGCTGGCTTGGAGTTCCTGCAGGAGGTTCACCATGTTTGCCGTTCCCCTCGCCTGACCGACGCTGAGATGTGGCGTGAAGTTCCAGATGGCGTGGTCAAGATCGTATGAGTCTTCGTAAGCGATGGGGCAGAGAGCCGCGTGCAGGTCCAGAACCGGCTCTGCCGGCTCCGGAGAGAGCCACAGCGTGTAGTAGCCCTTACCATGTCCGAACTGGTCGAACTTGGTCAGCTCGATCTCGAACGGCCTGACGCATCTGCAGGCCGAGGCGAGTTGCTTTGACATCCGCTCGAACTGGGACCTTGGCGAGAACGGGTAGACCAGCGTGATGTGGGGCATCCACCGGCCGACCTTGCGGTCATGAGTCTGTCGAATCGCCTGGATCGAGGCCCAGACGCTTTGCGGAGGGATGATGACGGCGGCCGTCTTGTGGCTCAGGCTCTCCATGCCGACCATTTGACCCAGGAGGGCACGGCGAGTCCACAGCCAGCCGCAAGGGCGCTGCTACTTGAGGTCGGGGATCTCCTGCCTGGCCAGAAGCAAGCGGATCGACCGGCCCTGGCCGTGGACCCGCTCGACGAGACGGCGCCGCTCAAGCGTGACGACCATCTGATGCACGGCAGCCGAAGACGTCCCGAAGTACCGCTCCATGTCCCGTTCGGCGGGCGGCAGGCCGTTGAGCTTCGTGTAGTAGTAGATGAACGCCAAGTACTGCCCTTGCTTTGGCGTGTAGCGCCGAGCTTCGTCGCACGGGTTCGAGCTTGAGGACGGTTGGTTCATGCTGCTTCCCGGTAGTAGCTCTTGAGCAATCCGCCGAGCCGCTCGTGGCACTTGACCTCGCCTTTCCTCGTCGGCGGTCTATCGGGCTCGACCGGTCGGCAGTAATCCAGCCCCTTGTGCGGGCGCTCGAGATTGTGATGCTCCGCGTACTGCTCGACGACAAACCGGACGTGCTTCTCTCCGAACAGGATCATCTTGTTGAGGACTTCGGCCTTCACTGCCCTCACCCAGCTTTCCGCGTAGGGGTTCAGGTTGGGCGACCACTTGGGCATCTTCAAGCACCGCACGCCAGCTGCCCCAAGCGTCTGCTGGAACCTCTTGGTGAAAAGCGGATCGCGATCGTGAATCAGGATCCGCTTGCCCTTGAGGAACCCGTCCTCGGAATCGGTGAGATTCCGGGCCCACTGGAGCATCTGGGCCTCGCACGGATCGGCGTGGACCCCTGCAATCTCGACACGCCGGGTGGCCAGGTCAATGACGAAGAAGACCATGTAGCGGGTCAGGCCCTTCAACCCCCAAGCCTCCACGCTGAAGAAATCGCAGGCGCTGATGCTGTCCCAGTGGCTCTGGATGAAGGTCTTCCACGTTGTCTTGTAGGGCTTGTCCGGATCGGGCAGCAGGCCGGCGTCGAGCATGACCCTTCGGACGGTCTGCCAGTGGACCTTGTAGCCGAGCTTCTTCAGCTCGCCGTTGATCCTGCCATAGCCCCGCGATGGGCTCTCCTCGGCCATGCGCAGCACAAGATCACGGATCATCCGCTGTTTGGTTGGGGCGGGGCCGGGCTTGCCGCGGTGCGCGGAGCCGTCGTACTTGCGGGCGATCAGCATCCGATGCCAGCGGAGGATCGTCGCGGGGGAGAACAGCGTGCCAAACTGCTCGAGCAATCGTCGGCCGAGGGCCTTGCCCTTCGCAGCAAGGCGTCGTTTCTGTTCGACGTTGAGGAGCAGTCGCTTGCCGCCCAGCTTCTCCCTCAAGATGCGGTTCTCCTCCCGCAGGTACTCGATGACTTCCTGCTGCTGCCGGTTCATCCAGCCGGCAACGGCCACGGCGAGGAACTGCCAAGGTGTCCAGGTCATGCGGCGAATGGTACCCACAGGGCAGCTTGCTGGGCAAGCTCGCCCGGGACAGAGCCTGTAGCCCCACCTGTAACCCCAAAGGTCCGTTGGGCCGATGACGTTGCAGCGCGACGGCGCTATTGTCCTGGACTGCAGATCGGGCCCCCGACACCAACCGCTTCACACCAGCCTCGAGGTGGGCGGCCAAGGGGTCCGCGGCATTCGCGGCAATAGAGGCGCCGCGGAATGCGTTTACTCCCCCAGGCGGACCCAAGGCGATCCTCTGTCAGGAGCGAAGAGAATGAAGACCAAAGTAATGTCGATAGCAGCGCTCGTGATGACAATGGCCGGCAGCAGTCTGGCCGATTGGCCGCAATGGCGCGGGCCGAACCGGGACGGCAAGTCCGCGGAGACGGGCCTGCTGAAGCAGTGGCCGAAGGACGGCCCGCCGCTTGCCTGGAAGAACGACAAGCTCGGCGGCGGCTACAGCGCTCCGTCGATTGCCGCCGGGCGGATGTACGGGATGAGCAACCGCGGCCCGAGTCAGGTCGTCTGGGCTCTATCCGAAACGGACGGCAAGGAGCTGTGGGCAGCGCGCCTCGGGCGGGCCGTCACTGGGGGAATGCGGCAGGGCAGTGAGGGGCCGGGCTGTACGCCGACGGTCGACGGGAAGCTGCTCTACGTCGTGGGCGCGGGCGGCACGGTGGCCTGCTTGCAGGCGGAGGACGGCAAGATTGTCTGGCAACGCAGCCTGACGCGTGACCTCGGCGGGAGCCTGCCGACCTGGAGGTACAACGAATCGCCACTCGTTGACGGCAACAAGGTCATCTGCACGCCCGGCGCCCAGGACGCGATCCTGGTGGCCCTCGACAAGCTGACCGGCAAGACGATCTGGAAGACGCAGATGGGCTCCGGCAGCAGCGGCGGCACGAGCGGGTCCGGCAGCGGCGCGAGGGGGGACAGCGGCACCGGTGGGCGCGGCGGCAGCACCGGCGCGCGGGACAGCAACTCGCCCACGGGGGTTGCCGGGACCAAGGACCCGGGCTTGTTCATGTGCGAGCATTGGGGAATGAGCGCCTTCTCCTGCAAGATCCCCAATGGCAAGTACACCGCCAAGCTCTACTTCGCGGAGATGTACCGAGGCATTACCGGCCCCGGCCAGCGCGTCTTCTCCTTCACGGTCCAGGGGCGTCAGTTCAAGGACTTCGACATCTGGGTGAAGGCGGGCGGTCCCAGACGCGCCTATATCGAGACCGTGCCTGTGGAAGTGACCAACGGGGAATTCCGCATCGTCTTTACGCCCAAGGTCGAGAACCCGGCAATCAACGCGATTGAGATCATCCCG
>CBFDDG010000509.1:0-3704 GCA_965603505.1 uncultured Phycisphaerae bacterium
GACCATATCGCTTGGCCCGATCGTCACGACATTCGTATTGATGTTCCACGACGGATCATTGTCCGTCCCGGTCCACTGCCTCACACGGTGGCCGTCGTCGGGGTAGGCCGTCAGAACCACCTGCTGGGATTCGTAGAATTCCCCGTCATTGGGCTCGACCCTGCCGGGGCCGATCACGTTCACCGTCAGCGTGCGCATCGGCAACGGCTGGAGGTAGTGATAGCCCAGATCCACGGCGTTGACATCACCGACGCCGTCGACACGGGTCGTATAGAGATTGGGATCGAAGCCTTGCAACGGGTCATTCGCGTCCACGTCGCCCGCATCGACTGCCGGGCTGTCAAAGGCCTGTCCGGCCGCGATCTGACTCAGATAGTAGCTCACGACGAAGTTCGGGTCGGCGAAGAAGTTTGCAAGTCCTTCCGCCCATGGACCATTCGGATCGTTCGGATCGCCGGGATTGTTCGGATCTTGCGGCTCCCACCCCTCGATTACGCAACCGGGCTCCACATGGACCGGCGCACCTCTGGTGAATAGATCCAGCGCACCGGCTCTCACGGAGAAAAGGTATCGACCGAGCACGCGGCTCCTGCGGCTGCTGTGGATCAGTCCCGTCGCAGGCGAAGAATCCAGGAAGGCGCCCGGCACACCGGAACCTTCGAATTCATAGAACGTTCCGGCGTTGCCCGTCCCGTTCGAGAAACCGGCACGCGCACTATTGCCGCCGAGCCCGTCGACACCCATACTGGCGTCCCCCGTCTCCCACTGGATCTGGCCGTAATTGAGCTCGATGTCAAAGTCACGCGGCGCCCGGTCGGAACGGTCGACCAAAATCAACTGAACGCTGTTGGTCTTGTCCCAATGACGGAAGAAATAGCCAACACCCACCCAGTTGACGCCAAAGGCGGGGCGTCCGCCGACCGTGCCGGGGCCGTACGTCACCACCGGATATGCGTTGGGATCGTTTGCGTCGCCTGGAGGGTTAGTATCCACATCCGCAAAGAACGGGGCAATGATAGGCGTACCGATGTCGCCGGTCAGGCCAAACGGCGTGAAGGTCCACAACGGCAAGTCAAACGTCACGTTCCCGTTGTTGTTCACATAGAGCTGGTCCCTCACCATGCCGAAGTAGTTCACCTCGAAGCCGATGTCCACAAGCCCCGTGGACTGGTCATCGTTGGCCGCCAGGGAGAACTCATCGAATCCAGGCCGCAGCACGGGCGGACTGTCAGAGTCAATCGTCTCCGAAACCTCTTCTTCCACGTTCAGATCGATGTCCGTGTTCGTGACCTTGAGCCTCGAAGGCAGTGGCAAATTGGCGTCCCCGCTGGCAACCGCCACTTGCGATCCATAGACAGCCATGTTGTCCCAGATGATGGAGTTCCTGATCTCAGCCACGCCCTCGTAGGAACCGTAGAAGCCGCCGCCGTACGTCTCCAGACTGCTGAGCGTATTGTTGGCAATCGTACAGTTGACGATGAGGACGTTGCTCTGCCAGTTGTTCGAGACGCCGCCGCCATCTCGCCCGGCCGTGTTGCTGGCGATCAGGCAGTTCCTCAGCAGCCTCTGGTCGTATTCGCCCGCCGCCAGGTAGACACCGCCGCCGGAGGTGTTCGCCGTGTTGTACATGATCTGGCAGTCCTCGATGCGCTTCGGCCCCGCGAAGGCGTAAATGCCGCCGCCCTGGGCGACCGCTCGCGAATCTCTGACCTCCTGAACGATCAGGTTCGGATCGGCAGGATTGAAATTCGGATCGATCGGCGAAATGGGGATCGGCGGAGCATTCGGATCGTTCGGATCGGGCGTGAGGTACTGCTGCCGCACTCCCGCAGCCTCGTTGTGCTTGATGGAGCAACGCAGGATTGTGGAGCCGAGGGACTCATGGGCATACAGACCGCCGCCGCGACGGGCCGTGTTGTAGGCCACGTTGCTGTCCACAATCTCCACGTCGTTGCAGTCCACCATGTAGACCGCGCCACCGCTGTCGTTGGCGTCGTTGTGCGCGAGCGTTGTCTCGCTCAGCAAGCCACAGCAGGACCCGCTCAGGTACATAGCGCCACCGTCCGCGGCTGCGCTGTTTTCCGTCAGCTCGCAGTCGTTCACATCGACCTTGCTGTCTCGCCCGTAGTACAGGGCGCCGCCACCTGCCCCGGCGATGTTGCTCGTGAACTCGCACCGTGTGAACGCAGAGGCGCTCTCAGGCACATGGTAGATCGCACCGCCGTGCTCATCCGCCCGGCAGCCCACGAACGTGCAATCCACGAATCGCGCCAAGCCCGCCGGACCACAGTAGACTGCGCCACCGAGGCCGGCGGCAAAGCAGTTGCTGATGGAGCACGCTACGAACGTCGGTCGGCTGTTGGCGTGGATATAGACGCCGCCACCGTTGCCGTTGCCGACCATGGAAACGGCGTTGGGATCGTTCGGATCTATCTGGATCGCCAGGCCTGCCGCACGGCAATTGTCGATCGTCACGTTCCGGAAGGTTGGATTGCTGTTGGCGCCGATATAGATGGCGCCGCCGCTGGACGCGGCCACGCTGCAGTTGCTGATCTGGACGTTGACGATGGTCGGACTGCTGCCGGTGCCGATATAAATGGCGCCGCCGGGCTCCATCGCTACAGAACCGTTCAGGATCGTCAGGCCACTGACAACCGTATCGGATCCTTCACCGCGGTTAAAGATCAACGCGCGACCTCCACCGGCGCAGTCGATGATGGTCTGCGCCACCACGTCCGCATCATCGGGCCTCGTCCCCATCAGGCGGATCTGCTTGCCCTGCAAATCGATGTCGCCACCGTATCGGCCCGGGCCGATGACGAGTGTGTCGCCGTTGCGGGCCGAGGCCACGGCCTCCTGGAGAGCACTGCCGCCGCCGGAGACGTTGATCTTCACCGGCTTGCGGAACCTGACGCGGAAGACCTGATTCGCGTCCATGACCACGTCCAGTTCAGGCCGGACCGAAAGGAGTGTGTCGTTCGCATCGTACCAGGCGTCGAAGAAGTAGCCTTCATCGGGCGTGCTCTTCAAGACAAGCTCCGTGCCTTCGAGGTACGAGCCCTCGTTCGGCTCCACCGCCCCGCGGACGTTTCCATCATTCGGGTCGGCGAGCACGGTCACGGTCAAATCGTACTTCGGCACGGCCTGGCCGTAGTGATAGCCCATATCCACCGAGTTGCTGTCGAAGACACCGTCAATGCGTGTGGTCATGTCGGCCAGACCGATGGCCTCGGCCGAGTCGCTGCCGCCGTCCACGCAGTTGCTTTCCGCCGGATGATCGGTCGCCAGTTGGCTCAGGTAGTAGCCGGAGACAAAGAGCGGATCTTCCTCGATAACCTCGGCGTCGAGGCCCCACAACTGCGGGTCCCAGCCCGCATAGGTGCCGGACTGCGGCGCCTCCCAGCCGTTCAGCGTGCAGTTCTCGCCCAGGTAGATCGCCGGACCGCTGGTGCCAAGCAGGGCGGCCCCAAGATTCACGGCCGGCTTGGTGATCGCCACCTTTGTATCGGTCACAGGATCGCCCGTCCGGATCAGCAGTTCCCTGACCTCGGCCGGGTTCAGGAACCGGCCGATCTTTTCCTTCGCGGCGTTCTGAATCGAAGCCACACAGCCCGCCACGAACGGACAGGCCGAAGAGGTTCCGGCGAAGTCCGGGGTGTAGTCGCCGGGCGTGTAGCCGCCGAGGCCGACGATATCCGTCGTAT
>CBFDDG010000510.1:0-3697 GCA_965603505.1 uncultured Phycisphaerae bacterium
TCCGGTCATCCACGGACTGCGATCGGCCGCAACGGCCATACTCGGATCACTGTTGCTGGTCAGCGAATACACGCCAAATGGAAGATGGTAGGCGTAGCTGCAATGCTGATCGGGATTGCTGTCCGCAGTCACGGGCCCGAAGTCCCACAAGTCGATCAATTCCACGAACCCGACTGCATCTTCAATTGTGAACTCCCGCGTGTTGGGCTCGCCTTTACAGACAAAGAACTTGGGCGTGAGTTCCGCATATTTTACGAGAAGGTAGAGATTGGAGGTCAGCGTGGTCTTGCTCTCGGTGCCAAGGACTGTCAAGCCATACGCCGCATATCTGGTGGGGGCTATCCAGTTCGGAAGCTCGTGCACCCACGTATTGGCTCGTCCGCCGGCTTTGGGGTACTCGTCTTCATAGTCGTTGGCATATACGGCCATGGCTTTTCCCATGGCGCTGAGGTTGGCGCGACAGGTCATTCGAAACGCAAGCTGTCGCCCACGCTTGCCTGCTGCCCCCAGGCAGGCCAGGAGAAACAGGCAACACCCGATTATCACGATCCAGTCTTGTCTTGTTGTTTTCGCAGACATCATAGTCAACCTCGTACAAGCGTGTATGGCTAACGTCGTCGTGGCGGTATTGGCTCATCTGGCTGATCGTCGGCCGTATCATTGGGGTCGGATTCGTCCGGCGGGACAGGCGCGAGATCAGGGACCTCGCAGCTCGCCCTGGCTAACTCGACGGCCCACAGGGTGCCGCGCGCGACATCCAGCGATTTGCCCTCTTCTTCGCCGTTCACCAGCAGCAGGTCGTCCCAGGCAACCACGGGGAAACTGAGGGGGCCGTCCGCGACGAACTCGGATAGCCTACTTCCGTTGGGGTCGATCACGTGGAGATGGCCATCGTAACCGGTGGCATAGACCTTTCCCGTCTTATCTACGGTCAGTGTGAATCCCGGACTGTCACCAAGACGCACGGACCATTTTATGGTGCCGTCTCGCTGGATCGCGTAGAGGAAGGGCGCGTCCAGGCTCGCGTAGACCGTACCGTCGGATGCCACCACCGGCTCGGACCAGCCTTCGCCCACACTGGGCGACGGGCCACACGGAGAGGGATTGCAGGCATTCGGTTCACACCACCATTGTTCCGGCGGCGACAAGTCCACGGCCCACAAGTTCGTGCCGAAGCTTGTCCCTACCGCATAAAGGTAGCTGTCATACAGGGCCGTCTGGTAGATCACGCCGTTATCTCCAAGAACAGGAGAGGCGAAAGGCCAGCCGCTGGAGATACGGGTCGTCGGCGTGCTCCAGGGATCCCAAGGGTTCCACCAGATGTCGCTGGGAGCAGGAGGACCAGATTCCAGGTTGCACGTCCAAAGGACGGAACCATCCCGTGGGTCTAACGCGTAGAGATTGGGGGTGTGTAATGCTCCCACATAGACAGTCCCGTCGGGGCCGATAGTCGGTGAGCCGAAAACCGCGTCCTGATAAGGGTCCGTCCTCAGTGCCGCCTGCAGCGACTCAAGAGGTGGCAAGCTGGTGAGCCACTGGTCAAGGGCTTCATGGAGTTTGACTTCCCACAGTTCGCTGCCGTCTTCACCAAGGGCGCGGACGCTTCCATCAAGGAGTCCGACGAACACTTTGCCATTGGTGGCCACGGCCGGCGAAGCGTAGATGGGCTGGTCGGAGAGGAAGGTCCAGCGTAGGCGCCCGTTCGGGTCCAACACGTGCAGTTTTCCGTTCTCACTGCCGACGTAGACGCTGCCGTCAGATCCGACTGTTGCGGCCGTGATCAGAGGCGCGCCGGCGTCGTATGTCCACACAGGGGAACCGCCGCAATCAAGCGTGTAGAGCTTGCCGTCCATACAGGGGATGTGGATACGGTCTTCGCGTCCGACGGTCACGCTGGACGATATCGCGCCTGCGGTCTGGAACGTCCATGCGACGCAGCCGGTTTCCGGTCCCAGGTGTTGGCTTCGTCCCGTGTGCTGAAAGTTGCCGGCGAGCGTCTTCCATTTCGTGGAGACGGGTGTCCCGCTCTGATCCGGATGGATGGTAAACAGTCCGCTCGCCATTATTTGGGCCAGCGGATGCGGTATACTGGGGACCACACGCACGAGACACTCCTGAGAGTCTATGTTTGTGTCCACCGTCCACGGGTGTACGCCGGTGTCCGGTAAATTCGTATCCAGGACGCTCCAGGATTGCCCCGCATCCAGGCTGAACTGGATGTCCAGACTGCCCCGCAGGGCCGTGGTCTTCCAGGCAATGGTGTGTTGACTACCGGCAGCCCACACTTCCCCGGCGGCCGGAGACGTAACCACGAGAATGGGTGGGGAATATTCATCCGCCCCTAAGTCGATAGCCGAGCCAGACACGCGAGGCTCATTGTCGATATCGACGGCATACGGGCTGGATTCCCCGGCGTCGACGCAGGGCGAATCGGGCCTGAGGTGCAGGTCGCCCAAGTAGTCGTTCAGGCTCTCATCCTGCGGCGTACAGGGGTCGTCACCCCAACCGTCATCGCCGTCATCCGGCAAGGCAACGAAAAGAGGATCGTCGTCGATGTTGTTCGTCGGCCAGGGGAAGTCGCTGAACGGGATTGTCGCGTCGTCCGGCTCGTCATCCTGGATACAGCACTTGGTTACGTCGGTGAGCTGTTCGGCCGCAATCTGCGCCGAGAGTACGTCACCTGCCTCGAACGAGGTGTTGGCCCACAGGATGGACTGATGCAAAGCCGGACATGTATTTCCTTTTTTGGGTATGATGCGCAGGGTGACGCAATCGGAAGCGGCCATAAAGACGCCGCCGCACTGTCCATCGGCATGATTGGCAACAATCGTACAATTGACCAGATCCGCCGATCCATCCAGATAAAGGCCGCCGGCATCTCCGCTTGCGTGGTTACACGTCACCACACCGTTGATGAGTTGGAGACTGCCATAGTTCTCAGCATATCCGCCGCCCAGGAACAGTCCGCCCCCTTGGACGGCCCGATTTCTCGCGAGGCGGCAGTTGATGACTTTCCCCGCGAGGGGCCCGGCCAGGTAGATTCCTCCTCCCAGGTCGGCCGTGTTCCCCTGGAACGTGCAGCCTATCATCTCAATTCGCGCGTGCTCACTATATACCGCCCCGCCCAGCGCTGCGCCTGTCGATTCGGTCTGATCGCTGGCCAGGATCAATCTATCTCGTCGCCCGCCGCCTCCGCCCGATGATCCACCGTCGTCAGGCGAAGGTCTTTCCACGTAATGCACCTCATTATTCAGGAACGTGCAGCCAACGATCTCTGTCGTTTCGCCTGCCGGCATGGGACCATTGATCGGCGGTCCGTTGACAAGAGCGATAGCTCCGCCGCCAGACTCCGCACGGTTCGACGCAAATGTGCAATTGACAACCTTGGGCGCGCCGCCTTCCGCATACACGCCGGCGCCTTGGTTGCTGGAGTGGCCCCGGAAAACGCAATTGCTGATGGTCGGGCTGGAATCATTCCCACAATATACGCCGCCCCAGCCGTTTATGATGGTCAGGCCCGAGATCACGGAAGAGCGCGTCTCCCCGTTCCAGAGAACGAAGCCCCTGCCTCGTTGAATAGTGTGGTACCAGTCACCGAACATCCCGCCGCCGGCTTTCACTCTGACCTGATTGCAGTCGATGACGGTGGCTGCGACGATATTGGGATCGTCCGGATCGAGGCTCCGCACCGTAATGG
>CBFDDG010000511.1:0-3685 GCA_965603505.1 uncultured Phycisphaerae bacterium
CGATTTTCGCCGACGAGCTGTGAAATCACCTTCTTATCATATTCCGGATCGACCCGATAATCGTTGATCAGGAGCGTGGCGCGAGGGTTCGCCCGCCGGGCGATCTTGAACGCCGTGCGGACGTACTCGCCAATGCCCATCTGAGAGATGGCCTGCGTCAGGAGGGGTGCCCTGCCCTTCAACTCTTCCCGGTCATAATGGGTGGCCTCGTTGACGACGTCCCAGATGTCAATGCCGCCCTTGAAGCGCTCCACGCACCGCTCGAGTCGTTTGAACTGGAGTTGCATCGCCTCTTCGGGCGTGCTGCCGGTCAGCCATCGAGGCTCCGCGTAGTTCCATGCCAGGGGGTGCCCTTTCGTGACGATTCCCCGGGCCTTGCACCAGCCGATGATTTGGTCCGTGCGCTCATCCTGAGGCTGGCCCTTGCGGCGTTCGTACGTCCACCAGTAGAACGGCAGCGTGGCGAAGTTCAGCAGCTCGGCGAAGTGTTCCTCGTACGCAGCGTTGTCCTCCGGCGTCCGACACCGGCCCAGCTTGAAGATGTTGCTCCCGAAGAGGAACTTGTGCCTTTTCTGCTCGATCCGCAGCTCCACGCCTGCCGGCAGCGGTTTCCCATCCGGACCAACGCATCGCAAGGTGGCCGTACCCTTGCGGTATTTCCGGATTCGCTCGTCCGCCTCGCCCAGGATGCGCTCATCGGCCTTCTCGCCCCCTTGCCTGCGGGCCCAGGATACGTACGGCGCGGCCGCAACCCAGGCGGCCGCCCCACCGGCCGCCTTCAAGAACCTTCGCCTCTCGGCGTCCACACCAATCCAAGTACGCCTACCGATTGCCTTGCCACTTTCCATCTTCAGTCCTCCATCAGGCCGAAGGCGGCGTTACCGCCTCGTCAATCAGCTTGATATCTGTATACCGACAGAATTGACCCAGCCCCTTCGTGGCGTCCCCGTACACCGTCTGCCGGTGAAGTCCGTTCGACCAATTCTTCCAGAGCGTGCTGATATCGCCATCCACCTTCACAGTAATCTTGGTTCGACAACCTCTGTCCTGCTCCAAGCCGACCGGAGCGTCGATGATCTCGCCGGTGAAGTACAGGATGGAATCCGTGCCGATCAGGATCGCCTGGGTCACCTTTTGGCCCCTGCGCATCTCGATCTGCGGTGTGACGCCTTCCTGGCGCTCCATAACCGTCCGCAGCTTGTACGGTGCGGCCGGCCCGCTCGGCCCGTCCATTTTCCTCGTGCCGAGGCAGTGAGCCAGGATGACGCTGTTGCGGGATTCATCAACCGTCGGATCGCTGATGAATCCGGGCTTGCCCGTCAATCCCTGAAAAATGATGTGAGTCATGGCACTCCGCAGGTCCGACTCGCAGATCCCGCCCAGGCCCATATCGTTGAGCCGGCAGAAACCCAGACAAGGGTACGCGGGCAGCTTGATCGTCTTGTCCCACATCGTCCCGTAGCAATCGACCGTCAGCACGGTTGCCTCTTCCTCGGCCAGCAGCTTCTCAAAGGCCAGCGCCAGCTTGCAGGATTTGAAGACGTCCTTGCGAGACGGCTCGACGACGGCCTGGGCCCCCTTCATCCACCGCTGCGTCTCCGCCTCAGCATCCTTGTCATTCACGGCGTCGTAGGCCTTCTCCACAGCCTCCAGGCCGAGCCGCTGGATCTCGGTGCCGAATTTCTCGTTCATCTGCTCGGCGTAGCCCTGGAAGGACCTCGTCGTGACATTGAGGATTTTGGCTTCGCGGAGATGGTGAATGGCCCGGAACGGCCGAACGGCCACGGCAAGTTGCGAGTAGTCACTCGTGAGAAAACACTCCATCTTCGCGCCTGCCGGCTGCCTCTGAAGAGCACCGAACCCAACCCATTCATGGCCGGAGTACGGCACGGCAAACAGGGCCGTTGGCTTGCCCACGCTGAGGATCTCATCGATCACGCCCCTGATCCCCATACTCAAATGGACCATCAGGACGCCATCGACACCTTGCAGTTTCTCTTTGATCTGCCGGGCCTGATCCACCGATGTCACCAGTGCATCGACGGCAAAATCGACGTCGGAAAGCTCGCCCTCAAGCTTGGCAAACTGTCTCTTGTAGAAGTCGATCTCCTCGACGAAATTCAGTTTCGGCGTGGGCCACAGTCCCGGCTTTGCCCCCATATAGATCCGGGCGACTTTGACCTTGCTCCTCCGGCAGCCGGGGCTGATGAGCCCGGAGCCTGCGGCCCGCGCCCGCGTGGCGAACAATCCCGCACCGGCGAGATACGCGGCGCCCCCTGCCGTCATCTGAAGAAGTTCCCTGCGATTGATTCGTCCCGACATGATCATCTCCCTTTAATAGCCGTATTTGGTGGGACCAACGTATCCACACGCCGGCATCGGCCCCGTGTGCAGCTTGCCGATCCGGCAAATTCCGACCACCACAGCCCTACACCTTGGCAAGTTCGGCGTATTGTAGCAGCAGCGATTTGGTCTGTCCACTATTGAAAGAGATGACCACGACGCTGTTGGCCCCCATATCCACAAACTTCTTGACCCGGCCCAAACCGAAGGTCTTGTGTCGCACGAGCTGGCCGGGTTTGAACGGGGCCGGCTTCTTCGTATCCGACGGCAACGGTGCAGACGCATGGACCGGCTGTGGCTGGGTCTGCAACTCGTCATCCGGCCCAAGTGCACTGTCCAGGAGGCCGCCCCCAAGCTCTTGAAGGAACTGAGACGGGATCGTTCGGAGCACCTGCCCCCGAAAGGCTCGATACCGGGAGTAGCTTATGCTCAGATTGGTCTTGGCGCGAGTCATCCCGACGAAAAACAGTCTCCGCTCCTCTTCCAGTTCCTCCTCGCTGTTGCCGGCGCGCTCGTGGGGAAGCATGCCATGCTCCAGACCGATGATGAAGACGTGCTCGAATTCAAGCCCCTTGGCGGCGTGCAAGGTCATGAGGGCGACCCGCTCGCTGGCGGCATCATAAGCGTCCGCGTCGCTGAAAAGCGCAATCTGCTGGAGGTAATCCAGCAAAGACGGGCTCTGGGCCTGTTTGTCGTAGGCCGCCGCTGTATTGATCAGCTCCTCCACGTTCTCCAGGGCGGTCTGCCCATCCGGTCCGGCCCTCTTGAGGGACTGCTCGAGACCGGAGTCCGTGAAGACCTGCTCCGCCAGAGGGGCGACGTTGCCCTCCGCCTTCTGCGCAAAGCCGCCGATCATCCGGACGAAGGCGGACAGCTTCGTCTTCACGGCGCCGCTGAGGCTCGGGATCTCATCGACCTTCTTGAGCGCATCGAACAGCGCGATCCCGTTGCGGGAGGCATAGTTCTGGACCCTGTCGATCGTGACTTTTCCGATGCCGCGAGTCGGTGTGTTGATGATCCGCAACAGGGCGACCGCATCGGCGGGATTCACAATCACCTTGAGATAGGCCAGGACATCGCGGATCTCCTTGCGGTTGTAGAACTCGACGCCGCGGACGACCTGATAAGGCACCCGGTGGCGAATGAAGGCTTCCTCCAGGGCCCGGCTCATCGCGTTGATGCGATAGAAGATCGCGATATCGCGGCCCGAAATGCCGGAGCCGAGCAATTCCTCGACCTGTCGGGCGACGCCGCCGGCCTCCTGGCCTTCGTCTTCGTAGCTTTCAACACGGATTCGGCCTTCATCGGACCTCGTCGGGATCAGGCTCTTCGGCTTGCGGCT
>CBFDDG010000512.1:0-3669 GCA_965603505.1 uncultured Phycisphaerae bacterium
GGCATGGTCCTCACGCCATGATCTGGAGCGGTCCATACCTATGGCATGGCGGGGTTCACTTCGGTAGTACGATTGGCTACCGCACCTTCGTAGAGATTCTGGGCACACCCGCGTTGTGGCTCCTCCAGAAGTTGCCCTGGTCAGTCAACGCCGGCTTGGCGGTGCCGCTGGTGGTGACAAGCATCTTGCTGTACGGCTTGGCCGGATTCCTGTTCGGCCTTATCGTGGGGGTCAAAAGGGCACCCACCGGTGTCTATCGCAGAGCGCCTGTGACGGAAACGGACTAGCAGTCTGTCGGACTTGAGATCCGCCTCTCCGACGCGTCGATCCGTCTCTGCTCGCTCGGAATCGTCCAACTGGTGAGCGCAGGTGGTTTGATGATCGGGTTGCGGCGGATGCTTGTCGTTTGGGATTGAATGGCGGGCAAGAGAGGCCGCGCAGAGGACTCCCCGGGGATTGCTCAGGCGGTTTTGAGGGAGAATAGCCGCTTGAAGTTGTACGCCAGGCACACCAGCCCCCAGTCGCCGCTGATTTTCTCGAATCCGCGCAGCAAGGTCTGCCGGTATCCCATCACCTGCTTGATAATCCCGAAGACCGGCTCGACGGTGTGCTTGCGTTTTGCATAGATCCGCTTGCCTTCTTCGGTGGAGAGCTTTTCTTTCATCGCGAGCATTCTGGGGTCCGTGATGTTTTTCTCTGGACGGGCGGTCACCGATTCAGGCCGGAAGTCATAACGCCGTTGCGAACTTCCGGCGTTGCGGCCGACCGCCACGTAAAGATCCTTGTCGCCCTTCTCCATGCGTTCGATCGTGTCCGCGTTGGCGTAGCCGGTATCGGCCAGCACCTTGTCCGGCGTGCCGACGGAAGCAGGGATGTTATTGACCGCAGGTTCGAGTTCGTTGGCATCGCTCGCACAGGTCGTGACGTGATGAGATAGGATCAATTGCGATCCATCGGCATCCACTGCGGCTTGAGCGTTGCACGATTGCGTATAGCCGTCACGCTTACTTTTTCGCATCAGGCGACTGTCATGATCCGTCAGGTTGACTTGTTCGCGATCGTCCGGCGTGTCTTTGGGAGGGTGGATATGCCGTCCCTTGTTCTCACGGCCTTCGCGCTTGCGAACCTTCTCTTCGTATTCGGGCTGCTCGGCCAAGGCACGGTCTTTTGCCTTGGTTTCAAGGTATTGACGCGCCGCCTGGATTTTCCTCTTCAGATTCTCGCGACGAGCGATTTCCTCGGGAATCGACTGGCCATCGTCATCATGACTATGGTCAGCCTTCTCAGCCCGCTCCATGAGATCCCGGATGTCCTCTTCGAGTTGGAGTTCCAACTGCTTGGCCCGATCATAACGAACATTCCTGTTCTTGGATGCGTTGGCTTTGATGTGCGTGCCGTCGACGCTGACCGTCCCGACCTTCAGAACGCCCATCGTGCGGGCCAGTTGAAGCACCTGAAGGAACGCCTCCGTCACAGCCTCGAAGTTCTCGCGTCGGAATGTGCAGATCGTATCATGGTCGGGATGCGTGTCCGCCGTCAGGAACCGAACGGCCACGTCGCGATAGGTGGCGCGTTCGATGCGTCTGGAGGAGAAGATACCGTTGGCGTAGCAGTAGATGAGCAGTTGCAGCATCATCTTCGGCGGGTACTGCTCCGAGCCGCAGCCCCGCCGGTTGATCTTCAGCGTCGGGAGATTCATCCCCGCAACCGCCTCGATGACAAAATGAACCATGTCTTCATCCGGCACCCACTCACGCAGGTCCGGCGGCAGCAGCATGGGCGTATTCCGATCGACGTTCACAAATCTGGTAGCCATGCCGGGAACTTACCACGGATCGCCGAAAAAATCGCGCCAAAAAGTCCGACAGACTGCTAGGCCGGAGTTCCGGAGAGCCGCGCTGGTTCATACTGGGAAACGCAACTCACACATGACTACAAACGCCACCCCAGTACGGGTAACGCGGAAAACCCGGAACTTCGGTCTAGCCGTGGGTAATGCCGGTCCGCAGTTTCTCCTGCACCGCCGAGGCCATCTGGAGGCCGACCTGTTCTTCCTCGTCGATGACGGCGACCTCTCCGGCAAGAGTCAATTCCGAACGATACCTGTGATACCGCGCCCGGGCGATGATTGACGTATCCGGTCCCAGGGAACGAACTCCCTCGATGATTTGCCGGGCAGCGGCTGGATCGGGCACGGTCACCGCGACGACCTTAGCCGCTCCGAGGCACAAGTGTTCCAACACTTCCAGGCTGGTTGCGTCACCGATGTACGTCCGCAGGCCGTATGCCCGCGCGACATCCGCTGACTTGGCGTTCAACTCGACGACCACAACGAGCGCCTGGTGGTCTTGTTCGAGTGACCTGGCGACGCACTGGCCTGCAGGACCAAAACCCACGATCACGATATGCCCGCTCATCTTTGCGGTGGGCTCGGTCGATGGTTCAGGCTGCCGGGGTAGTGCCTGGGACCGCCAAGCCGAAAGCCTGCCGACGGCCCTCGCAACATGCGGCGCGGCAGCCACCAGGTACGGCGTGAGGAACAGCGTTCCAATCGTGGACGCAACGATCAACTCAAACAAGCCGCTGTCGATCAATTGTCCCTGTCGCGCCACCTCGGCGAGGACGACTGAGAACTCGCCCACCTGGGCCAAGCAGATGCCCGTCGCCACCGCATGGCCGGGCGAGGAACGAAACAGACGCGCCACGCCGGAGATCAGGATCGCCTTGCCGAACACGATGGCCGCCACCACGGCCGTGACCGTCGCCCAGTGTTCCAGCACCCACGCCGGATTACACAACATCCCGATCGAGCTGAAAAACAGAGTCACGAACAGCGTGCGCACCGAGGCAATGTCAGCGCGGATTTGTGTGGCAAAGGGCGACTCGGCCAGCAGCAAGCCCGCGATGAATGCTCCCAGCGCCGGCGAAAGGCCCAGCTTGTGCGATGCCCACGCCGCCCCCACGGCCGTAACGATCGCCAGCAGGATCGGCAAATCGCGATTCCGCGCTGCTTCTCGCGCGCCTAGCAGCAGCGGCACGAGGTAATTGAGCACCACAAAGAGCGCTGCCACCAGAAGGGACGCCACGCCGGCCGCTCGTCCCATCTCCCAGCCGATCTGCGCCACCGAACCCTGACCTTCGCCGCCCAACGCGGTCACCACGAGCACAAGCGGAACCACCGCGATGTCCTGAAGGAGCAGGATGCCCAGCGCGTGCCGGCCGTGGACGCCGTCGATTTCCGCGCGGCTCACGAGCAGACGCAATACAGAGGCGGTGCTGCTCAATGCAATCATGGCGCCGACTGCCAGTGCCGGGCGACCGCCGAGCCCCAGCGTCAGGCAAACCGCCGCCGTCAAGACGCCGGTCAGCAGCACCTGAACAGTTCCCCCACCGAGGGCGATCGGCCCGATGCTTCGCAATCTGCGCCAGGAGAACTCAAGTCCAATCGTAAACAGCAGCAGCGCAACGCCCAACTCCGCGATCGTCGCCACCGCTGTGTGATTCGGCATCCAGTCCAGAGCGTTGGGGCCCAGCAACGTCCCGGCGAGCAGGTAGCCGAGGAGCGCACTCTGCTTCAGTCGCTCACACAGCGAGCCCAGCAGCATCGCTGCCAGCAGCAGAATCAATACATCCAGCAACGCCGTCCAGAGATTCACAAAAACCTCCGCC
>CBFDDG010000513.1:0-3657 GCA_965603505.1 uncultured Phycisphaerae bacterium
CTCCCGGTGGTGGCGGTCATCGTCAATGACGGCGCCTGGGGCATGATTAAGGCCGCCCAGATAGGCATGTACGGGAAAGACCGTCTCGTGGCGAGCGAACTGGGATACGTTCGCTACGACAAGTGGGTGGAGGGCTTCGGAGGGCACGGCGAGTTTGTCGAACAGCCTGGGGACATCCGTCCCGCTCTCGGGCGCGCCCTCGCTTCGGGCAAACCTGCTTGCGTCAACGTCATCTGCCGGACGGTGCCCAGATAGGACAAGAAAGGAGCACGCCATGACGTCACGAGAGAATCGTTTGAAACGCCGGGACTTTCTTCAGAAGTCGGTCGCCGGCGCTGCGATGGCGGGATTGGTGACCGTGCCTCGACATGTCCTGGGAGGGGCGGGGCATACGCCGCCGAGCGAGAAGGTCAACCTGGCCTGTATCGGCGTGGGCAATCGCGGGTGGCAGCTCATCCGAGGCATGGCCGATCAGAACATCGTCGCCTTGTGCGATGTCGATTCCAGGTACCTGGCAGAGGCGTCCACCCGCTTCGAGAAGGCGAAGACCTACCGCGATTTCCGCACGATGCTGGATCAGGAGAGCAAAACCATCGACGCCGTCGTGGTCGCCACGCCGGACCACGTGCACGTCCCGGCCAGCGTCATGGCCATGAAGATGGGCAAGCACTGCTATACCGAGAAGCCGCTCGGCCACAACATCCATGAGGTCCGAACCGCAACGCAAGTGGCCAGACGGTACGGCCTGGCCACCCAACTTGGCAATACAGGGCATTCCGGACACAACTACCGCGGTGTGGTCGAGTTGATCAAGGCCGGGACGATCGGCGAGGTCAAGGAAGTCCATGCCTGGTGCGAGAATGAGTGGGAAACCCCGCCGAGAGTCGTTGGCGCCCTCCGTAGCCGCGACCGGCCGCAAGGGACGCCTCCCGTTCCCGAGTACCTGGCATGGGACCTCTGGCTGGGCCCGGCTCCCTATCGCCCGTACCATCCCGTCTACCATCCCATGCACTGGCGCGGTTGGTGGGATTTCGGCAACGGGAGGCTTGGCGACATGGGCTGCCATCTGATCGACCTTCCGTTCTCGGCGCTCGACCTGACGTACCCGTTGACGGTCGAGACGGACGGCCCGAAGGCCCATCCCGAAAGTGCGCCTCCGTGGCTCATCAGTACGTGGACCTTCCCCGCGCGAGGCGACCTGCCGCCCGTGGAACTCACGTGGTATGACGGCAACAAGCGGCCCGAGTTGCTGAAAGAAGTGAACCCGCCTGACTCCAACTGGCCCTGGTACGTGCTGTTCGTCGGCGCCGACGGGGTGCTGATTGCCGGAATAGAGACATTCAAAGTGTATCCGGAGGACAAGTTCGCCGGTGTCCGGCGGCCACGGCTGCCCCGCGGGCCGTCCCACGCCCAGGAGTGGCTGACCGCATGCAAGACGGGCAGTCCGACCGGCTGCCACTTCGACTATTCCGGGCCACTGACCGAGACGGTGCTGCTGGGAACGGTGGCCCATCGCGCCGGCAGGAAACTGGAGTGGGACTCAGAAGGCATGAAGGTCACGAACTGTCCGGAGGCGAACCAGTTCATCCGGCGCGCCTACCGCGAAGGGTGGACACTGTAGGTCGGGGCACCAGCCGACCGGCGATGGGTACGTGCTCGGGTAACTCTTACGCTCGAAAAAGGGGACGTCGAATATGAAGAACAACAAGACAAACTGCAAATCACGAATTACAAGACGTGAGTTTGCAGGTGTTGCAGCGTCAGTGACTGCGTTTACGATTGTTCCGCGGCGCGTTCTTGGACGAAAAGCCCCAAGTAACCTCGTCAATATCGCTGCCGTAGGTTCAGGAGGGCACGGGGCCTTTGTTGTTACCCAAATGCTCAAGGCGGGCGGAATAAATGTGGTTGCTCTTTGTGATGTGGATACAGAGTTCGCGAACCATATTGAAACGCAGGAGTATGGTAGCCGCAGAATCACAGGCCTCTATAAGCAGTTTCCCACGGTTCCCAAGTACAAAGATTTCCGGGTCATGCTTGATAAAGAGAAGGAGAACATCGCCGCGGTGGTGATCACTACGCCCGAACATACGCACATCTCTGCCGCCGCGATGGCCATGAAGATGGGGAAGCACGTCTTTTGCTCGAAGCTGCTTGGACATAACATCTATGAGATACGCCTGGCAACCCAACTGGCCGAGCAATACGGGGTGATTACCCAGATGGGAATCGGCAACCACACCACCGAGATATTCCATCGGGCTGCCGAGATCATCCAGGCCGGTGATATCGGGGCAGTCAGAGAGGCATATGTCTGGTGCGATAATGAATGGGATCCATATCGGGGGCCTAAGGCTTGGCCGCCGAGAGCCGTAAGAGGCTATAGCCCTGAGAACGCGGACAAGCAGTTAAGCGAAAAGAAGCCCATCCCACCTCACCTCGATTGGGAATTGTGGCTGGGACCGGCAGAGTACCACCCGTATCCAGGTTTCGGACGCGGCCTGTACCATCCCTCGAACTGGCGCAGTTGGTGGGCTTTTGGCAACGGGAGGATTGGGGACATCGGTAGCCACGCCGTCGACCTGGTATTCTGCGTACTGGACCTCAAATACCCATTGACCGCTGAAGGGGAAGGGCCCGGCCGCGCCGGCCTGGAGCGTGTACCGCCCTGGCAGAGAGCTACATGGACGTTTCCGGCGCGGGGAAAGAAGCCGCCTGTGACAGTGAAATGGTGCCACGGGAATACGCGTTTTGATGAACTAAAAGACCTGGATCTGCCTCACGAGTGGCCCATTGCCATGCACTTTGTTGGCACGGATGGGAGGCTGACGATGCAGATCGAAAGGGGGCCTGCCGGCCCAATGGAGTTGTACCCGAAAGCCAAGTTCGCCAATTACAAGCCGCCGCCTCGTACGCTCCCCCGATCTCCTGGCAATGAGTATCAGCAGTGGATACAGGCGATCAGGAGCAACAATCCAGCGAAAGCCGAAATGCCGTTCAGCTACTCGGGGCCCTTGTGTGAGACGTTGGCGTTGGGGAATGTCGCCTATCGCGTTGGCAAGAAGCTCATGTGGGATCCAGTGCACCTGAAGGCCGGCAATGCTCCTGAGGCAGACAAGTTCATTCAAGGCAGTTACCGTCCGGGATGGGAGCTGGATAAGCCCAAGATACCAACCGAAGCTCCATCCGAACGGACGGGTTAGTGCGTCACGTATCCGAATGAGGTGGTCCTATCGCGGATTCGGCGCTGCATCGGGAAAGGTCTCGCGGATGCATGAATCGACATACGGCAGATGGAAGATGGTCGTACTGATCGCGGTGTTGTCGGGCCTCCAGGCCGAGGCCGCCCGGGCCGCTGAGGAAGGCTGGACGCACCTCGGCGCCGACGACAACTTCGGTGTCTGGCACCAGCCGACCGGGGACTGGTACGTCGCCGGCGACGCCATGGTCGATCCGAACAACGACAGGCAACTGGCCGGGAAGCCGGGCACCGGCGTCCTGATCAACGGCAAGACCGGGCGGACCCGAAGCCTCGTCACGAAGCGGCGCGATTTTCGCGACGTCGAACTGCACGTCGAATTCATGGTGGCCAAAGGCTCCAACTCCGGCGTCATCTTTCATGGCAACTATGAAATCCAGATCCTGGACAGCCACGGCATC
>CBFDDG010000514.1:0-3637 GCA_965603505.1 uncultured Phycisphaerae bacterium
GTTAGGTATTTCCCGATGGCTTCGAAGCTTCGCCGCATAGGACCGGTTCGGGGCTGTCGGGGTTGCCGTGATGGACCGATTCCAGGACAGGAGCAAACTCATGAAACGACGGGACTTCCTTGCCGGCGCTGCGCTCGGCATGACCACCATGGCTGTGGCTGGACGCCGCGGCGATGATGCGAAGGGCGCCAGGCACCGGGTCGCGATTATCGGCAGAACGGGCAAGGGCAATTACGGTCACGGACTGGACGTGGTGTGGAACGAGATCGAGCAGGCTGAAGTGGTGGCCGTGGCGGACCCGGACCCGGAAGGCCGGGCGGCTGCCGCCCGGCGAGTCAAGGCGCCGAGGACGTATGCGGATTACCGGGAGATGGTCGAGAAGGAACGCCCACAGATCGTGAGCGTGGCCCCTCGCTGGCTGGACTGCCATCGCGACATGGTGCTGGCCTGCGCGCAGTTCGACTGCCATGTCTTCCTGGAGAAGCCGATGTGTCAGGATCTCGAGCAGGCGGACGAGATGATTGCCGCCCTGGAACAGCGGGATCTGAAGCTGGCGATGGCTCATCAGACGCGCCACAGCCCGGCCCTGGCCCATGCGAAGAAGGCAATCGCCGAGGGATTGCTCGGGGACATCCTTGAGCTGCGCGGCCGGGGCAAGGAGGACCGGCGAAGCGGCGGCGAGGACCTCATGGTGCTCGGCACGCACGTTATGGATTTGATGCGGTTCTTGGCGGGCGATCCGCAGTGGTGCTTTGCACAGGTGAGAGAGGGTGGACGGCCTGTCACAGGGGGCGACATCCGTGACGGCGCGGAGGGGATAGGGCCTCTTGCGGGCGACGAGATCCACGCCATGTATCGGTTTGGCGGGATAACGATGGGTTACTTTTCCACTCACCCGGCCCGACATGGCGTCTCGGGGCGGTACGGCCTGCAGGTTTACGGCAGCAAGGGAATCCTCACGACGACCATGGGGGCCGTGCCGGAGGTCTGGTATGTGGAGGACCCATCGTGGCAGCCCGGACGCAGCAAGGCTCAATGGAAACGAATATCCAGCGATGGGATCGATCGGCCGGAACCGCTGAGCGATCCTCGCCATGCCTACGGTAATCGCTTGATCGCACTCGATCTGATCCGGGCCATTGAGACAGATAGCCGGCCGAGGGGCAACATGTACGACGGGCGTGCGGCACTGGAGATGATCCTGGCCGTGTACGAATCGCACCGGCTGAACGCACCGGTCCGATTGCCGCTCCAGAATCGCAGGCATCCGTTGGGGATGGTGTCCTCATGAAGATGGATTCCGCCGCCGTGGCGGGGCGAAACAGCCGAACACAGGTGCTATTCTCGGGAGATTCGTCATGAACACCGGACGGCCAGCAATTGCTTTGATGTTTTCGATGGCGTGTATCATCAGCCCTCTTCGCGGGCAGGCACTGCCTGCGGAGGGCTCTGCATCGCAAGCGGTCGAGGGTCCCCAAACACGACACATCGCACTTGGAGTCCCCGACCACGGTGTGCGTCGCTTCGGCGCCGTCGGCGACGGCGAGGCTGACGATACGAGGGCGATCCAGAAGGCGGTCGATTCCAATGGCGGCGTGATCCGGCTGTCGAAGGGCGTGTACCGCATCTCCAAAACGATCCGGATCGACCTCGACCGGGTCGGTAACACTTCCATCGAGGGCGGCGGGGTGGCGCGAATCGTCATGGCCGGGCCCGGGCCCGCCTTGCGGTTTGTCGGCACACACCGCAAGTCCGCCGATCCGCAGGGCTTCTCGAAGGCCGTCTGGGAACGGCAGCGTATGCCGCTTGTGGATGGCGTGGCCATCGAGGGCGACCATCCCGACGCCGTCGGCATCGAGGCCGATGGGACGATGCAGTTGACTCTCACCCGGCTTCATATCCGCAATGCGTTGCACGCCATCCACTTGGTGAGGAACAATCGCAACGTGATCATCTCCGATTGCCACCTCTACGAGAACCGCGGCGTCGGCATCTTCTATGACGATGTGAACCTGCACCAGTCGAACATCACCGGTTGCCATATCAGCTACAACCAGGGCGGCGGCATCGTGTCTCGCGCCGGCAACGTGCGCAATATTCACATCACGGGTTGTGATATTGAGAGCAACATGAGCCCCCGGACGGCGCCAACGGCCAACGTCCTGATCGACTGCACGGGTAGCGTCTACGGCACCGGTGAGGTGGCCATTACCGGATGCACGATTCAGCACAACAGCGTCTCGCCGGACTCGGCCAACATCCGCATCGTCGGCCGCAGTGAGCCCAGCCGTGAACTCGATCTCGTCCGCGAAGGCAATGTGACAATCACCGGCAATGTCCTGAGCGACGTCAAGGTGAACGTGCATCTGAAGGACTGCCGCGGCGTGACGCTCACGGGCAACACCTTTTGGATGGGCTTCACGCACAATCTGCTCATGGAGGACTGCTCGAATATCATCATCGGCCCCAACAGCTTCGACCGGAACCCTCGGTACAATTATGGCAACAGCCTTGAGGCCAGGAACAGCCTGGTCGTCCGTAACAGCGAGGACTGCACTCTCTCCGGATTGCATGTCACCAACGTGTGGCGCGATTCGGCGGGACTGCTGATCGACAGTTGCAGGCGGATGAACGTCACCAACTGCACGATCCTGGATTGTGACAACGTGGGTCTGTGGCTCAAGAATGTGGAGAAGACCCGCATATCGGATTGCCTGATCCGTGACGACCGTACCGATGCCACGTCGTCTTCCCTGCGAATTGCCGGCGGCCGGGGCAATATGGTCGTCAACAACCTGCTGGGGACGGCGCCGGATATCCCGGCCGACGCCGCACACGCATCGGGAAACGTACATCCGTAGCCTCGTCCGTGCCATTCCGACGTGGCTGGGCGAGGACGAAGGCCCTTCTCTGGTTGAATGTGGTTGACTCAGGTGATATCATATCAAGAGCAGTGTCATACAGCTTCAGAAGATCTGGATTCTGGAAAGGGCTACATGATGAGCCACATGGGCAGGCATCTCGATATTGACCGCCCGTCAAGCGACTGTTCTCTCACGCGTCGCGACGTGCTTGGGGCCGCAGCGGCGGCAATCGGTACGGCAGTGTTGCCTCGGGTCGTGTGGGGCCAGACCGGCAGGATCGTGAAGAACGGACGCATCAAACAGTCCATTTGCGGCGGTTGTCTGCGTAAGGCCGGGTTGAACCGGGAGCAGACGGCCAAGCTGCTGGTCGAGATGGGGCTGGCGGGCCGGGATCTGGTCGGCAGAAATGACTGGCCCACCCTGAAGAAGCACGACCTCGTCGCGACGATGGTGCCGGGTGCCGGATCGATTAAGAACGGACTTAACAACAAGTCAATGCACTCCAAGTTCCTTGAGGATTTCAAGGCGAATATCCCGGCGGCGGCGGAATACAAGTGGCCCAACGTGATCTGCATGGCCGGCGACCGGAAGGGAATCAGCGACGAGGAGGGCATGGACAACTGCCACACCATCCTCAAGGAGGCGGTCAAGATCGCCGAAGACCACGGCGTGACCATCTGCATGGAACTGCTCAACAGCAAGGTGAACCACCCCGGCTACATGTGCGACAAATCCGAATGGGGCTTCGAGCTGTGCCGGCGCGTGAATTCGCC
>CBFDDG010000515.1:0-3636 GCA_965603505.1 uncultured Phycisphaerae bacterium
GACTATCGACTCGTGACGGAAGATTTCTTCCGGATTCTCAAGAGCCCGGCCATCTACGGGCAATGAGACGCCACCGACGAGATCGGATGTCAGGGCGTTCACACTTGTCTTGTTAAATGGGCAATCCAGGGGTCGCTTTAGCAATGACGTAACGCAACTGCTTGCCTCAGGGGAAAAACGCGCTCCCAGATCGAGCACCCCCGGCACGCCCCTGGATTGCCACGATGCGGGGCTAAGGTGATGGGTCGAGTAGTCGTGCTGCGCGGCCCAAGAATTCCACGCCGAGGGCCGCGCAACACACTGCGAGATATAAGTAGAGGAGAGAAGTACTGTAGGGATTCTGCTGCTGCGTCGAACCGGCTGGACGGCAAGCATGGATGGGGGGGCACTGTTCCGAACGTTCTCGCAGAGAGGCTCAGCGGGCCGGAGCAGGGCAAACCGTGCCCGTCGCCGCTATCAAGACCCGATGAGAAACCTGTTTCTCGCGGGAGGCCTACCCGGCTGGCGAGATGGTGTACCCGGATTTGCTTCGACCGACGGCCATCCGTCCTCGGCGTACCAGTCCATGCGGTCGGACGCGCCGGCAACCGTCTGACGATCCCCAGAATATATCCGTTTGTCGCCATGCCTCTTCCTCCAGTCAGAGGCGTTCCTCCATGAGCTCATGGTCCTGTGAAATCCACAATTGCGACGAGGTGTGGTCTCCTCCATCCATGTGGACCATGCAAGCGATAAGCATCTCTATACTCGCGGACCGGGCCGGCGTCAACGAAAAAACAGCCAGGAGAGGTTGAAAGATGGCAGATTTTCGGACGCAGTGTCTTCCCGGGCGGATGGCGCGTGAGAGCATCGTGGTTCAGCAGTACGCCGGAAGGGGCAGATAGCGCCCACACAACCTATCAGGTCGCCTGTGAATTCCGCTCTAGCGCACCATGACCTGCCCGGCGTCTGCGACGAGGGTCTGGCCCGTGATGGTGCGGGCGCGATCCGAGCACAGGAAGACGATCGCGTCGGCGATGTCCTGGCCCTTGATCTCCCGCCGCAGGGCCGTCTTGCTCACATAGTAGGGGATGACCTCTTCCGGCTTGATGCCGTACTTCTTCGCACAGACCTTGATGTATTCCGGGTTCCAGATCTTGGAGCCCTCGAAGACGTTGCCCGGCGCGATGCTGTTGACCCGGATCCCATACTGGCCCAGCTCCAGGGCCCAGCCGCGCGCCATGTGCAGCTCACCCGCCTTGGTCGCATTGTAGGCGGAATTGTTCATGCTCGCGTCGAGGCCGGATTTCGAGCTCAGATTGACGATATTGCCGCCCATACCCTGTGCGATCAGGATCTTCGCGGCTTCCCGGGCCATCAGGAAATAGCCGGTCAAGTTGACCTCCAGTGCCATCCGCCACTGATCGGCGGGCATGTCCACCAGCGCGTAGGGCGGCGCCAGGCCGGCGGCGTTGACCAGGATGTCCATTCCGCCCCAGTGAGCGAGCAGAGCTTCGAACGCTTTCTGAACGCTGCTCTCGCTTGTGACGTCACAGGGGACGACCATGATTTGAGTCTGCGGTCGCTCGTCGACGATGTCTTGCGCGGTCTGACGAGCGGCTGTTTCATCGATATCCGCGAGGGCGACCATGGCGCCGGCCCGCGTCAGGCCCATGGCGATACTCCTGCCCAGGCCGCTGCCGGCCCCCGTCACGACGGCGATGCGGTCGTTCAACTGGCCCTCGGCGGCGCCGCCGGCCAGCTTCATGCGAAATGCCTCGGATTCCCATTCGTTGATGAACCGTTGTTCCGCTTTGCTCAGCGTGCAAATGCCGCCCATCCGGCTCGCGTGGGTGCGAATGAAGAGCGAATAAGCCACGATGTCCCTGACCGTCGGGGCAATCTGCTTTGTCCCCGCGACGAGCAGCCCGACGTTCTTGATGAGAAACGCCACGGCGGGCTTCTGGCCCTTGTTGATTTGTGAACTCAAACGTCGAACGATTGCCTTTGGGTCGGGTTTCTCCATCCACATCGCCGGCCCGTTGGAGTACACCAGCTCATCCGGCGTCAACGCCCCGACGGCGAGCATCTTCTTTGCGTTCGGGCGACGTTCAAAAGCCGCGAGCGTCTCGTCGTCGAAGTGGGTGACCGCACAGTACGTTCCCGTTGCCTCAAAGAAGGCTCGGCGAACGCAGAGTTTGGCTTCGCAGACGGTCTCTCGGCTCGCCAGGTTGGCCCTGTGTGCCGTGGGCTGGCTCAGGTTTGCGCTGCAGCGCTCGATGACTCTGTGGACAAGGCGCAATGCGGCGCCCGCGCTGCCCGCGGTTACGAACAGGCCGTGCTTCTGCAGAAAGAGAATCTGCGGCATCTTCTTGAGCCGTTTCTGATAATCCTCAACCAGTTCGGCAATCTTCCGGGCAAGGGTATAGCCGGGATCCACATAGGGGACCCATAGGGGCGGCAGCTTCTCGGCCTTGAAGAGCTGCTCGAGTTTCGCCTTTCCGTCTTTGGCGTTCAGGTAGGCGCCCACCGTGCTCGGGTGCAGGTGAATCACACACGTATCCAGAAGGCCGTGCAAATGGGCCTCCACGGACGGTCTGGCGCCGCCGGTGACGTCGTCGTCGCAGGCAAGCAGGAGGCGATTGACCACTTCGACTTCTCTCTTCTGCGTCTGGAGCCTTCGTATGGATGGTTCCCTTATGACGGCCACAACCGCATCAAGGCGCATCCGGCGCCAGCCCTGTGCCTCGTTCATGTCCTTCAGGGCCGTGCCGCTGGCCTTGATGTACATGTATTTGCCGTCGGCCGTCTTGACCGAGGTATTGCCCCCGCCCCCCTGGACGAGGGTCGGATCTTTGCCGACGGCGTTCGAAATCCTGATCAGGTCGGTGAGGGCCTGGTTTGTTGCGCAATGCTTGCGTTGGCCTTTCTTTTTCGCTGTGCTGATCTTCATGTCTTGAACCTAAAAGGATACATCTTTGTCACAAAACGCTGTTGCGATCGAGTCAACGGGTCGGGCCCGCCGAATTCATCTGTCCACGCCCGGGTCAACAGCGAAACCTTCACAACATCGCGGGTCGCTGCGATCGTTTCCCGACTGCCGACTACAAACAGCCCCATGTCTTTGACGAGGAATCCTGCCGGCACGCTACCGTTCTCGGTTTCGTACTCGCGCAACGCCTCCAGTATAGCCTCGTCGTCGCATTGTTCAACCCACATTGGTGAGCCGCCGGCGTAGGCGATCTCTTGCGGCACCAGGGGCCGCTGGCGACAAAGGGTCTGGGCGTCAGCTCGGCCCAGGAACTGGACGATGCCACTGTCCCGATAGAACTCGACGCGGGTTTGCAGGCCGGTCTTCTCGGCCATCGCACGTTTGATGGCCTGTCGGGCGCGGGCCATGCATGCCCGCGGCAGTGGTTTCGGCGCCGCGAGCCTTCTCGCGGGCAGGGCGGCCGCGCACTTTTCGACCACATCGTGCACGGTCTGCAGGGCGGCGGCCGCGATGTCGTCGCTGACGATCAGGCCGTGCTTCTGCAGGAAGATCACCTTCGGCGGTCTTTGGTGCACTCTCTCATGGCGACGGCCCAGCTCAGAGAGCCTTCTTCCCAGCATGTACCCTGTCGGGGCGTAGGGGACCCACAGGATGGGCTCGGTCCA
>CBFDDG010000516.1:0-3628 GCA_965603505.1 uncultured Phycisphaerae bacterium
CGAATGAAGGGGGCGCGGTGGCCCTGGCGGTCGAGACCGCATCGATGGTCCGGTGTGTGTTCGAGAGGAACTGGGCGATCGATTCAGGCGGAGCGGTAGAATGCGCGGTGCCCATGGTCTTTGACGAGTGCCTCTTCAGCGGCAACTCAGCCGGATATGGAGGGGCGATCAACGCATCCCGGTTGTCGTCTCCGCAACCTGGGGCCGAGATCACTACAATGACGCACTGCATTCTGACAGGCAACCGTGCCGTCGACCTGGGAGGGGCCCTCTGCTGCGACCGTGCCGAATTCACCATCACGGGCTGCACGTTCGCGGGCAACTGGGCCCGGACGGGCAGTACGCTGGGCTGGCTGACCGGATCGTCGCAGGGCCAACCGTATCAGACGAACATGCTTAATTGCATCGTTTGGGACGGCGAGCAGTCCATCTCCGCGACACCCCGGCCTCCTGGCAGAGGGGGCACCGGGTTCCGAGGGCCGGATATGACTATCGAGTACAGCGACGTGCAGGGCGGCTGGCTCGGGCAAGGCAACATTGACGCCGACCCATGCTTTGCTGCTGCCGGCTACTGGGTGGACGCCGCCAATCCAGACAGCCTCGCGGAGCCGGACGATCCCAATCCCGCCTGGGTCGATGGCGACTACCATCTCAAGTCCCAGGCCGGACGATGGGACCCAGCCAGCGAAAGCTGGGTTACGGATGATGTCACCAGCCCCTGCATCGACGCGGGCGATCCGAACAGCCCCCTCGGCTGTGAGCCGCTCCCGAATGGCAGCCGCATCAACATGGGCGCCTACGGCGGCACGGCGGAGGCGAGCATGTCGCTGAATACAGGACCGTAGCCGCCTGCTGCGATTGTTTGTGGACATATCCGGTCGTAGGTGGTATAATGCCAGGGTGTGGTCGGAGCCTGGAGGGCCGGCATTGAAAGGGAGAGAAATGCGGAGCAAGATGACATCCATCACACTGACGGCGGTGATCTTTCTGGTCGCCGCAGCGACCCCGTCGTCCGGCAGCCAACGAATCATCTACGTGGATGACGATGCCAATGCGCCCGGGGATGGCTCCTCCTGGGAGACCGCGTACAAGTACCTGTCGGATGCGTTCGCAGCCGGGTGGCTGGCGGAGGGGGCGGTCGAGATTCGGGTGGCCCAAGGACTCTACAAGCCGGATAGAAGCGCAGCCGACCCGAACGGTACTGGTATCAGGGACAGGATATCGTTCTACGTCCTATATGGTATGACGGTCAAAGGAGGCTTTGCTGGCGTCACAGCCGACGATCCCAACGAGAGGGATATCGTACGTTATCCGAGCATACTGAGCGGCGACCTTGCAGGAAACGATGTGGAACTGACCGATCCGCTGGATATGGCGGATGAACCAACACGGGCGGACAACAGTTATCATGTCGTTGCGAACGGCACCGGCACGCGCATTGGAGACAGGGAAGGGCCTGCCGGGCTGAGTAGAGAACTGGATGGATTTGTGATAACGGGCGCGCACGCGCCCTACCAAGGGGGCAGTGGTTTGGGGGCTCACCCGGGAGGAGGGGTGTACATCCGTGGGAATTCCCTGACGAAGAAGATAACAGTTCGCAACTGTACGATTGTGGGCAATTATGCCCGAGCCGGTGGCGGCGGGATGGCGTGCATCGATGGAACGCTTGACTTGGTGGATTGCACGCTTGCTCAAAATGGGACCCTCGATAGCGGCGGAGGGGCATACATTCGCGAGGGCAACGTTGAATTTGGAAACTGTCGATTCCAAGATAACCGAGCTGCCAGTGACGGTGGTGGCGCATCCGCCGAGGATTCCAATGTGAAATTCTACGGTTGCAGCTTTGATCGCAACGTAGCTATCTCGGGTGGAGCGATGTCTTTGTCGGATGAGTCTTCCATACCTTACGCCGCGGAACTCGTCGGCTGCACTTTTGCCTACAATCGAGCGGATAGTGGTTACGGCGGAGCAATCGGGATCTATCTCAATACTTACCTGCGCGACTGCCGTTTCCTCGCGAATGAGGCCCGATGGGCGGGCGGAGCGATCAATAATGGCTGGGACATGACGGCGGCTAATTGTCTTTTCAGTGGGAACCGGGCCGGTACAGAGGGGGGAGCTATCGCTACGGCCGTTGGTGCGTTGCATCTATTGAATTGTGCGTTCCATGGCAACAGGGCGCCGCAAGGCCGGTTTCTTTCGTGGGTGTACTGTCATACGCGTGGCCACGTTGACGTGGACAACTGCATTGTTTCCAACGGCGGCAATGAGGTCTGGCATGAGTGCCGCGGACCAGTCACCGTCAATTACACGGATCTGACGGGTGGTCTTGCTGCGGTCCACGATCTTCATAACAAGGTGGTATGGGGGCCAGGGAACATCGACGCGGACCCGCGCTTCGCCGCCCCGGGCTATTGGGATGTCAATGGCACACCGGACAATCCTGACGACGACTTCTTCGTCGATGGTGATTACCACCTGAGATCCCAAGCGGGACGATGGGATGCCGCCAGCCAGGCCTGGGCAACAGACGGCGTCACCAGTCTTTGTATTGATGCGGGTGATTCAATGGCTCCCATAGGTCATGAACCGTTTCCCAATGGTGGGCGGGTCAACATCGGGGCTTACGGCGGCACGACCGAAGCGAGCAAGTCCTACTTCGGCGAGCCGGTCTGTGAGACCATTATAGCCGGCGACATCAACGGCGATTGTCGCGTGGACTGGGAAGACCTCGCGATCATGGCCCTGCACTGGCTCGACGACCACAATCCGCTGCCTCCTCCTCCGCCGGGTGTGCAGGTGCGGCGATGAAGTGTGTTAGGAAAGAAAATGACCGAAAGCGAGGTTAACACATGCCGTGTGCCTATTGCCGAGGGTGGGGCATATCCTGTATAATAGGGTCATGACGAGCAAAGAGATAGCTTTGAAGACGATTGAGCAACTCCCCGAGAACGTCTCCTGGGAAGAGATTCAAGAGCGGATCAACTTCATCGTTGGCGTGCGCAAGGGCCTTCGCGAGCTGGATGAGGGCAAGGGCATCCCTCATGACAGGATCAAGGAGGAGTTCGCCGAATGGCTTACAAACTGATTTGGGCTCCTTCCGCTCGCCTCGATCTCAAAGAACTCGTCTCGTACATCGCTGAATCCGTCCTGCCGTAGCTGCCCGTTTCGTCAAGCACGTATTCCATACGGTTGAGCACTTGGCCGACTTTCCCGAATCCGGCCGGACTGTCCCCGAATTCGACGATCCCAGCATCCGCGAGGTCATTCGCAAACCATGTCGGATTGTCTACAGAGTCAAGCCGCAGGAACGGATTGTGGAGATCGCAAGAGTCTGGCACGCCGCAAGAGGTACACCTCAATTGTAGCCGCTTGTTACGGCTCGCCGTTCGACCAAGCCCGCAACTCGGGCTCATTTGTTGGTGTTGCGCGGTTGGTCAGCCGGTGAGGATTTCGATGTCTTTCATGGAGCCGAGGCGGCCTTCGGCGCCGGTCAGGTAGTGAATCCAGGCGGGCTCGTGGCCGAGCAGTTCGCTGCCGACGGCGTCCACGGCGACCGGGTCGAAGCCGGCGAGGATCAGGTTGACGGGCTTCTTGCGGCCGGAAAGATGGCTGCCGGTCAGGGCGA
>CBFDDG010000517.1:0-3624 GCA_965603505.1 uncultured Phycisphaerae bacterium
TGCTATTGAGGAGCGCACCATGAAACGAATCGTCTGCGGAATCCTGCTGCTGATCCTGGTCGCCGGCTTGGCCGTGACCTTAACGGCTCAGGAGCAAACGGCGGGCGTGGAAATGCTCATCTACGACGGCACGAGCTACTGGGAGAGTCGCCCGGACCTTCAACTCCAATATCCCGAGAAGTACGCCCGCCGATGGCGCAAGGGGTTCGTGGTGGAGATTCAGCGCAAGGGCTTCTTCACGGACGCCAAGACCGGCCGGGGCTGGGACCGCAAGACGTTCCGACTCGTGACCGTGACCGACCTCACGAAGGCGCAGGCCCTGCCGTACGCGGCCCCAGGCAAGGATATGCGCTACCGCTACCAGATTACGACCGGGACGCTGGACAAGGAGAAGACGGTCGCAGTGAAGGATCTGATCGTGGCGGACGTCGGTGGGATTGAACCAAACGAGGTGACGCCATGAAGCGATTCCTCTTGATCCTACTGCTGACCTCGACGGCCCAGGCCGCCCTGCTGGAGTACTACATCGATCCGGATGTCGTTGGTGGGCTCGGTGACGGCTCCAGTTGGGCGAACGCCTACAGTTCACTGAACGCCTGCGAAGCCGCGAGAGCGCAAGACCTCACCGACAGCGGCGGCGATACGATGATCTGGTGGTGCCGGGCGTCGAGCGGCACGGCAGATACCACCGCCGTGACCATCGACGGCAATACGGAGGACGCCACGCACTACCTTACCATTCGAGGCTATGATTTCCCGAGCGATGGGGTCTACGATGCCACGAAGTACCGGATGCTCAACGATGATGCGGCGGCCGAAGCAATTTCTATAAGCGATACCTACACCCGATTGCAGAATTTGCAGGTCGTCGTGAACTGCTCGGGGACGAATACACGCAGAGGCATTCGGCGGTCGGGGTCTGCGGCTTCCGCTATATACATCAGCAACTGTCTGGTAGTCGCCGGTTCGAGCATGACTGGAACAGGTACGGCCATAGGGATTGCATGGGCCGATGCTGGATCGACTGTCACAATCTACAATACCGTTGTCAGCGGATTTATTTCTGCGAGTAGCCCTGCCGATACCGACTTTTACGGCTGCTTCCTATATAGCGGGACATGCTACCTATACAACTGCACGCTTTATGGCAATAGCGTTGGCATCGAGGCCGGTCCCTTTGCTGGGGTCGATGTGACAGTCACCAACATTATTTCCGGCAATGCCAATGATGATTTTGTTTGTACGCTCGGCACGATCACGATTGACTACTGCGCCTCGGACGACGGCGACGGGACAAACCCTGTAGCACCGAGCGGCGGCAACTGGGCCAACGAGTTCGTCAACGCGGCGGGCGGGAACTTCGCCCTCAAGGCTGGCGGCAACTGCGTCAATGGCGGGACGGACAATCCCGGCAGCGGGCTCTATCTCGACGACATCATCGGCACGACCCGCGTGACTCCGTGGGACATTGGGGCGTTTGAGATCGCTGGCGTCGGCGTCAAGTACTTCTTATTCATTGAGTGAGAGGATCAGTGGGAGAATATGCCATGGCCTATCGACTGGTGACTTGGCTCATCATTCTACTGGTGTCTGTGCCGGCCCTCGGCTGGGGCACGCTCGAAGACTTTACCAGCGGCTGGACCCACGTCGATACGGGGAACACCCTTGATGTGACCACCAACGCGCTGACGGACAACACCTACGTCTCCGAGGGGACCGGGGCCTACCACACGAAGAGCTACGGCAGCGGCTATTTCGGCGACTTCTCGATTCGGTGGTATGGGCAGGCGGACGCCTCGTGCAGCGCGTGGTCTGATTGGTACATGGGCTTCGCCAACGAGGTCGATTACTGGCCCGGCGTTGTGGACGCCGGCGACTCGCTCTGGGTCCGCATCCGCTGCGACGGCACCGCAGGCAATCAAGTGGCGGACATCGTCAGCGTCGACGATGGGACGCCGACGAACAGTGACGATATTAGCATCGGGACAGAAGGCACCAACTACTACTTCCAGTTCGAGCGGTCCGGTACGACCGCGACGCTGACGATCTGGACCGTGGGCTATGGAGATACCCTCGTCGACACGGTGAACCTGACCGCCACGAATACCACCTTCACATACTGCCACGCCTACAACATCCGCAGCGACGACGACGGCAATGTGCACTGGAGAATGAACGACCTCGATCTAACGGGGCCCGCCGGCGGCTCGGCGGTTCCCGCGATCCAGGCAGGCCATCGCAGAAGGAGATAAGACATGAAACGACTTGGAGCTCTGATCCTGTTGGTTCTGGCCCTGACGGGCGAGACAGCCGAACTGAAGCAGTCGACGGCGGTGGACCTGAAAATCGGGCCGTTCGTCGATGCAACCGACGGGGGTACTCCGGAGACGGGCCTGACCATCCACGCAGCCCACGTTAGACTGTCGAAGAACGGTGGGACGCTGGCCAAGAAAAACGAGGCGACGAACCCGGCCCACGACGCGAACGGGGTCTACCTCTGCAAGCTCGACGCGACGGACACGAACACGCTGGGGCGCTTGCAGATCTTTGTGCCCGACCCGAACTGCGCGTACGGGCATTGGGAGGCTCACGAGGTCGTCACGGCGAACTACTGGGACTCGAAGTACGCCTCGGACGTTCGCCAAGTGGACCTGACGCAGATCGGCGGCAACGCCGTGCCCTGCTCGGCGGCGTACGCGTTCGACGATCTCGCGACATCAGGGGCCACGACCCTGGAGCGCGCCATTCGGGGCGAGCTGGAAAAGGCGATCGACGGCGATCCGAACGCCGGCAGTATCGCCGAGCGGATCAAGACGTTCGACGACGCCTACACGGCGACGCGCGGGGCCTACCTCGACAACATCGCCAACGCCCTCCTACTGGAGTTGGGACTCTCCGAGATCGGGGACAAGGTCGTCGCGGACGTTGATGCGAACTGTACCGCCGTCGATGCGGTCCTGGCAAATGGAGCTCATGGAGGGGCTGCAACAGTCATTACGCTTCAGACTCCGATTGTCGCAAACTCTACCTACATGGCCGGCAGCGCCCTGCCCACCTCGGCGGCCAACGTATTCAGCGATCTCGCGACGGCGACCACGATGGCGGACACGGTCCGGGGCGAGCTGGAAAAGGCGATCGACGGCGATCCGAACAGCGGAAGCATTTCCGAACGGATCAAGACGTTCGACGACGCCTACACGGCGACGCGCGGGGCCTACCTCGACAACATCGCCAGCAAGACGGGCTTCAGCCTGGCCTCGCCCCAGACGTTCGATCTGACCGGCGACATCACGGGCAACCTGAGCGGCTCCGTGGGCAGCGTCACCGGGGCCGTCGGCAGCGTGACGGCCGGCGTGGACCTGGCCGACGATGCGATCACGTCGGCCAAGTTCGACGAGAGCACGGCGTTTGCGCTGGGCAGCGCCGACACCGGCGCTACGGCCGTCGCCCGGGTCGGGGCGGATTCCGACACGCTGGAGACCCTGAGCGACGAGATCGCGGCGATCGCGGGGGACGCCTCGGCGGCGAACCAGACGACGATCATCAACCACCTCACCGACATCAAGGGGCCAACCTGGTCGGCCGACACGGATCAGCTCGAAGACCTCCGCGATCGCGGGGACG
>CBFDDG010000518.1:0-3620 GCA_965603505.1 uncultured Phycisphaerae bacterium
GCCGCCAGTTGAAGCACGATGTCTTCGCCGTTGTTACCCAGGCGACCGGTATACTCACCGGCGATGTTGATGTCCGTCCCGTAGCTGGACTGGAACGCCGCAGCGTCGCTCACGACGACGGTGCATTCGCCGGGAGCCAGGACCATCGATGGGAACGTGAAGTCCACACCGGCCGTGAAACGAAGTCCCGTCAGGTCGAGCGGCTCGCCGCCGATATTTTGCAGCTCGATGTAGTCCTGAGCATCTCCCTGCGGAGCGTGGTACATCAACTCCGTCACGCGCAGCGCGTCGAGCAGGTACAGATCCCGAAGGTACGGGTACTCGCCGCCGGCCACCTCCACGGTTCCACCTTCAAGGACCGCTGAAATGAGGAAGTCGCCGCTCGTCGCGGACCTGTTGAGCCCGTGGAACGCAAGCAGATTCGTCCCCGTATGAAGCAGATCGATACGGCCGGAAAGATCCAGGGTCGTATCGAACGCCTGCCGGCCCGCCTCGTGGCTCGCGCTGGCGAACGAATCCCACTGCAGGGGGTCATCCGCATTGGCCCGCGCTACCTCGACGCCATTGAGCCAGGCGACAAAGCCATCATCATACCGAACGCTCAGATACAGCTCGCTCAGTCGGCGGGGCAGACCATCCTGGATCTCGAACGGGATACGGATGTAGCAGGTCGTATGCTGCCCGTACATCTGCTCCTCCACATCCAGACTGATCAGGTGCCCGTAGCCTGAACTGCGCTCATATCCTACGCCGCCCGGCGCGCCGGACGTGCTCAGCCAGCCGGAATTATCTAAATCAGATGCGGACTTCCAGTCATCGGGAACCTGGCCGGCGAAAGTCGGGACGATCGCGCGCTTGGCGGCATCCTCTTCGACCAGACTGACTGCGGTGACATTCACTTCCGGCAGTTCCGTGTTTTCCAGGCCCGGTGTCGGCAGGAGGAAATAGCCGAATCGAACGGAACCATTCGGGGACCGGCCCTGCGAAACGTCCGTGGTCTGCGGCCCGAAAAGAACCTTGTCGATCTCGTTGAACGCCGCGTCGAAGAGAGCGATCATCTCGCCACCAGAGGAAAGCTTGAAGCCGAGGTGGCCGGAATCGATTCTGTCGTCGGCCGCCAAGACGAGATAGCCGCCGGCCGGAATGAAGTTCAGCGGGCCCAAACGATGCCTGTCGGGTTCGGTCTCAGGCGTGTCCGTGATGTAAAAACCGCCGAGGTCCACCGGCAATGGATGAGGGTTGTGAAGCTCGATAAAATCGGAGGTGAAGAGCACCGCCTCACTGGCAAGCCATTCATTGATCTTGACGGTGCGAGGATCGCCGAGAGGATGTGAAATGTTCGCTTGGCCAAAGGTGGGGACCGTCAAATGCCACCGACCGAAATCAGCGACGCGGCCGACGGACAGATCGGGCAGTTGCACGCCGAACTCCACCGAATCGACGAGCGCGCCGGTCTCGTCGTACAGGTAAACGGCATCGCCCTCGGCGTTGAGGCCGAACCCCAGATGCAGTCCTGAGACGGCCGCTTCAGAATCCGCAAACAGAACCAGATACTCGCCGGGACGTATACTGACACCCGCGGGGAACACGAACTTCGCCGGCTCTTGCGGATCATCGCTCAGGCTCACGCCCGCCAGGCTCATTGCCGTCGGACCATCGTAGTACAACTCGACCATATCCGGAAAAGTGCCCTCGTGATCGAATGCCGATTGATTGACGGCGAGGACTTCGTTGATGACGAGGCGCCGATAGGAGGTATCCACCGTCCACCTGCGCGAGACGGTGGGGCTGTCTTCGCTTTGCCAGAACCCGGCGGAATCCTTGCCGATCACCGACACGGTATAGGATCGCCCGTTCTGCAGACCGGTCAGCTCGATGGGTGGCAGCGGCTTCGGATCGCCGGGCAGATCCGCGTCGGGCCTGAGCACCTCCGGGCTCCATAGGCCGCTATTGACGCGATACTTATAGCCGTAAATATCCGGCCCGCCCACCGCCAACGTGGCGCCAGTCCTCCATGTCACCGAGAACGGTTCCCCCGAAATCGAAACCCCGGGCAAAACAATCCCGCCCATGTCCCGACCGTTAGGTCCGGTGCCGACAGCGGGCGAGGTGGGCTGCAGCTTCATGTCGCTCGGCAGGTCCGTGATATTCGTCGCATTCGAGAGTTGTGGGTCTATGCCCTCCAGGTTGCCGATACCCGACCAGACCACGGGGTCGCCCGCAATGGCGGGGAAGATCGAATGGTTCATCGTGATCGTGGTCGGATGGCCTGTCCAGTCAGGGTTCTCGAACGCATGGGCCACGTCGTGGAAGATGTTTCCATCCCCATAGAATCCTCTTCCCTCCCACTGACCGCTTCGTGCCTCATACATGTTCACGGCCGCATGGGTGGCGCCGACGACCGTGTTGTTGACGGCCGTGATGAAGCCCCCATCCTTGGACAGAAGGGCGTGATCCACGTCGTAGAACAGGTTCCTCACGACCGTCAGCTCGGAATACTGATTCTGCTCCGTTCCCGTGGCAACCGCGTGCGATTGGCCCTGCCCGGGCTCATCGGCGTGCACGTGCATGAAGACATTGCCTTCCACGTGCGCATCGGCGCCGTCCAGATCGATGCAGTCGTCGCTGGCTCCGGTGAACGTATTGTTGATGAAGCGCGCGATAGGACCGGGCCGCTGGCCGCCCGTCAGATCGATGATGTCATTATAGCCGGTTGTGCTCCCGAACCAGTTGCCCTCAAAGAGCGCGTACCCGTCCGACGGGAAACCCCAGTAGTGAACCAGCTCATCGTCCTCGATGCTGGGCAAGACCGAGTTCTTCAAGACAATCGACGAGTCATCAAAACTCAGGATCTGCTTCGTATGATTGCCCCAAGCAACATGGTCCATATGCACCCTGGCATGGTCCGCACGGACGGCGCAGGAGCCGGAATCGCAGTACTCCATATCGACGTAGGCGAGCCGGCTTTCCTCTTGCGTATCGACAAACTGCAAACCCGCCCAGTTGAAGAAGCCGGGAACTCTCGTCAAGCGGATGCGCCGATAGGCAGTTCCTTCCGCAATCAACCGGCCATTGACGATCAGGCTGGTATCAGGATCGAAGAACAATGTCGCGCCGCTCTCAATGCGCAGCGTCACGCCCGGCGATACGGTCACGTCGTCCATCACGTACCATGGCCCAGCGGCCGCCGCCAAGACCGTATCAACGGTAAGAACGCCCGAGATCACGGAGGCGCCGCCGTCCTTATACCAGAGGTCGATGTGACCTTCCTCCACCATGTTGCCGGCCCCGTCCCGGCTGTCGAATGACTGGACCACGATCCGGTTAATCCCCGGCAGCAGCGCCCCTTCGCCCTCGCCCCTCTGCACGGCCTCCAGCGCCAGATCGAAACTGATATCGCCGCTGCTCAGAGAGGCCTGATGAATCTCAACGGCCAATACGTTCAGACCTTCCTGCAACAGTCCCGGCGGCAGCTCGTACTCGATAAACGTCCTCTCCTCCTGGCCGCTCTGGTTGACGAGGGCAAGGGTCAAATAGTCGACGGGCCTTTCCGGCATGTTACTCCGACAGAGTTCCACGCCATTGAGGTACGCGACAGCCCCGTCGTCGCGCAACAGGCG
>CBFDDG010000519.1:0-3619 GCA_965603505.1 uncultured Phycisphaerae bacterium
CCGGCCTGCTCCCGAATGGGACAAATCACGTACATGTTGTATTGCCTGGCCAGTTCCGCGATGACGTTGGTCGTCGGCCCCGGGACGGGCTCGGCCTGCGTGCCGGCGAATTCCTCCGGCAGACACGCGATATCGACGCCCTTTTTGCCCGCCGTGTGCAGGTGCTCGACGGCGAGTTTGAGCTTCTCGTCGTGGTCACCGCCGAAGCCGATGCAGATGGCGGCCACTTTGACTTGTCTGCCGGGCAGTTCTGTCCGCTTAAGCTGCGGGACATCCTCCGCCGACACCGGTACGGGAATCAACCCAGCGATGAGAATAAGCCATCTTACTCGCGTCTTCATATTGTCTGCCTTAACGTGTTCAATCTCATCGTTGTGGCGCTCCATCCGGCGTGGTCGAGTCGGATGTTCGTGCGGCCGGGCGTGGCAGAACCGTCGTTATCGCGCTCCGGATCATCTCGCCGCCGGAGTGGCGCCCCTTTGCGAAGCGTTGCGCCACCTGCTTCTTCGCTTCGTCCAGCTTTCGTGCGAAGCCGTCACGATCGACTTGGACCGTCCACTGCCGGATCGTAATCCAGCCGCCGAAGCGGATCAAGTAGTTCCGCCACGAGCGATGCCACCTCGCCCATCCCTCGTGGAGATTGTGCAGGAAAAACAGGATGGAGGGGAAGGATAGGATGTTCAGGGCGACAAAAAACATGTATCGAAAGCGGTAGAAGTGCCCCATGATTTGCTTCGCCGATCGCTGTAGTTCGTCCGAACTCAACGGTGCGTCGGGCTCGAAGAGGGGAAAGCTGCCGTCGTAGTACTCCCAGCCGAGGACGCGCGTTGGGTAGATCCGCCCTTCCTCGGCGAGCCTGTGCCTGAGTTCCGTTCCAGGCAGAGGCACCGCCAGCAGGACCTGCACCGTATCGATCCGGGCCTTGCGGATGAACCGGCGGAAATGCTTCACCCGCTGCTCCACGGGCATGAGAAAGTCCGCGTTTCCATCCATCGGGTAGCCAAAAATGAACATGCCGTGAATGAGGAACCCATTCTTGCGAAACGTCCGGACCAGGGCCAGCATATCCTCGGCGCGGATGTGCTTGTTCATGGCCCTGAGCTCCTCTTCGATAGGCGACTCAAAACCGATGGCGACGGTGTTGATGCCCGCGCGCCGCATCGCATGGAGAAGCTCGGTGTCCCTGGCCTTGTCCAGCCGGATCTGCACGGTGATCCGCAGCCGTCTGCCGATTTCCTTCTGGTACTCGTACAGCATCTCGCACAGCCGGAGGGTCTCATCGCGCTGCTGGCCGAACAGATCGTCCACGATAAAGAACTGCCGGGCGCCGACGGTTTCGACGAGGCGGCTGATGTGCTCGAGCAGTCGCTCGGGGGAGGCACACCGGGGCCGGCCCTTGACCGTGCAGAATTCACAGTCCATACCGCAGCCGCGGATCCTGCCGACGGGATAAATCTTGATCCTGGCGTAGCGCACCAGGCTGAAATCGGGCAACGGGAGCCTGTCGAAGTCGGTTATCGGCTCTCCGGCCGGCGTGGAAACGATCCGGCCGTTGCGCAGAAACGCGACGCCGGGAATCTCGTCAGCCGGCCGGTCCTCGGCCACGGCCAGCAACAGCTCCTTGATGGTCTCCTCGGCCTCACCTTTGACGACGTAGTCAATGCCGGAAGACAACGCCTCGGTGATGTTCTCCTCAACGAAGTGCTGCCCGCCGGCGATTGTCGGTACGCCTTTCTGCTTGTAGAACCGGGCCACTTCGTAAAGCCTGGGGATCGTGCTGGTCAGGCCGCCGTAGAAGCCTACCACATCGGCCGGTCTCTGTTCTTGCAGCCGTTCGTGGTCGGCTCCGGCCACAGGGCCTCGGGGTCCGTACCGGCCGAGATTGTTCTCATCAAGGACTTCCACGTCCCACCCCTCCAGCTCCCTTGCGGCACTGGCCACGGAGACCGGCCCCAGGGCGGTGGTCAGCTTGGCGATGCGCGAATAGATGTTGAAGGCCGGGTAGGCCGGGATTACGATTCGCAGTCGATGTCGTTTTTTAGATGTATTGAGCATGGGCCGCATTATACCCAGTCCGCCCGCAAGAAGATAGAGTCCAGGGTTGATTTGGCTGCCAAATTGTTCTACACTGCCCGCTGGTTTGTGGTTGAGGGTATAAGGTTTGGGTAGATCTCAGGCGAATACCTGTTTATCCCATGGTTTCGGGGCAGGAAGGGGCTGCGGTATCCTTTTCGCGCTGCTGTGCTGGTTCCTGTCAACCATTGCTGCTTCGGGAATGGCGGGCGAGCGATCAGGGGCTGTCGCTCTGGATCCGCCGATGCAGAGGTGGTTTCCCCAGGCCCCGCCTCTGGCGGACCCAAGGGAGGGCCGGATCGAGGTCTCGACCGTGGAAGAGCTGGTCCGGGCCATTGAGCAGGCCGAGCCCGGTCAGACGATCCTGGTTGCCGATGGGCACTACCTCATGCCACGCTACGTCGAGATTCGCGCCGACGGGGTGATCCTGCGGGGGGCATCCGGGCATCGCGAGCGTGTCATCATCGATGGCTCCCGGAGCAGGCACCGTGAGCTGATTGGCGTACGAGGCTGTTCCGGCGCGACCATCGCCGACCTGACGATTCAGAACATCCAGTGCAACGGCTTCAAGATCAACTCCGAGACGAACGTTCAGAAGCTGACGATCTACAACTGCATCCTTCACAATATCTGGCAGCGCGGCGTCAAGGGGGTGAAGGTGCCGCCGGAGAACCGCGAGGCGATTCGACCGAGGCAGTGTCGCGTGCAGTACTGCCTGTTCTACAACGACCGCCCGAAGCAACTGAGTGACGACCCGGCCGATATCGCCAACGGCAACTACGTCGCCGGCATCGATGTGATGTACGCCGGCGACTGGGTCATTAGTGATAACGTGTTCGTTGGGATCCAGGGCCGGACGTACGAGGGCCGGGGGGCGATCTTTCTCTGGTTCGATTCGCAGGATTGCGTCATCGAGCGCAACATCATCATCGACTGCGACGTCGGGCTGCAATTAGGCAACCCGCATCGAGCCGACGGCGTGCAGGACCACTGCGTCGGATGCGTGGCCCGGAACAACTTCATCACGCGGGCGCCGGAGGCCGGCATCGTGACGGTGTATACGAGAGACTGCAAGGTCCTTCATAATACCATTCACGATCCGCAGAGCCGCATGAGCCGGCTGATCCGCACCGTGTTCACCAATGAGGGATTGGTGGTCGCCAACAATCTCGTCAGTGGTCCGGGGATGAGGAACGAGTCGGACAGCCGCATCGAATTCGTCGACAACCTCGTGAAAGACATGACGGACGCCTTCGCTGATCCGGCCCATGGGGACCTGCATTTGACACGGGCGGCAGCCGAGGCCGTTGACAAGGCGGCGATCCTCCCAGGTGTTACGAGTGACATCGATGGACAGCCGCGGGACAAGAACCCGGACGTTGGGGCTGACGAGTGGGTAAGCCCCAACGTCGGCAAATCGTCGAAGGAGGTGGGCCGCAGATGCGATGCGTCCGCTTGATAGGTTGCGCCACATCGATAGGGCTTCTTCTCTGCGGCCATATCCAGGCGGACGAAATCCGCGTTCGTGACTCGGCAGGATTTCGGG
>CBFDDG010000520.1:0-3618 GCA_965603505.1 uncultured Phycisphaerae bacterium
GGACGCCCAGATAAAAGACCGTCCACGTGACGAGCGGGATGCCCACCCGGACCATGCGCCGCTTGTAGAACTCCAGCGGCGGCTCCCGACGTGAATCGTCCAGCAGCAGTGCCCCACTGATCATCACGAACACGGGGATCGAGCAGAAGCACAGGTAGAAGACCCAGCAGCCCAGCCACCAGTTGAATGTGAATGGCTCGGTGGCCCTGGTCAGCCAGACGGTGACATGGGCCGTCACGACTATGTAGATCGACAGGATGCGGAGTCGATTGATGTACTGAATACTCTTGCGTCGTTGCTGTGGCACGACCGGACCTCTTCAACTTCGTCATTTGGGGATATTGCTCTCGGAACCCAAACGGACAGATTCTACGTTCGTACGCGTGTAAATCAAGGATCAAAACCGGCGGGGATCGACCGCCAGGATGTGCGACCGAGTTCCGCGGCGTACTACAATCCCACGGAAGGCAACGGGCTGCATGAAGTGTGTCATCCTGAGCAGAACGAAGGATCTGGGCATCGGATGGGAGTTTTGTCCGCGCCTCGTACGCACTGCCTCTTTTGGGCCCGGATGCTTCACTGCGTTCAGCATGACAAATGCTGGTTGGCCTGCCGCAAGATCTGGTCACACGCTCGACCGTGAGGGGGTACAACCAGATTGCAACAGAGCAGGCATGAGTCCCATGGGTGGCGTCCTCAAGCGCAGCTCGGACGCGGCCGATACCACCCACGCCCAACCATCGCCAAGCGCGGGTGCCATGCTTACGCTTGCGTAAGCATGCCTTTCCCATCGGATCCAACGTGTCTACGCAAGCGCAGGTCCGACAGGTGGCGTCTATCGGCCCGAGTGCAACGGCGCGCGCTCCGAGCGGATCGCCTGCGACAGGCCGCACATCAGAGGACCGACCCTTTGCAGCTCCTGCTTCGTCAGAGTCTGCGGCGCCCGGCGATAGAGGAGCACGAACCCGAGCGGTCGCCCGAGATCGTTTAGCGGCAGCGTAGACATCGAGAACCTGCGGAGGACTTGCAGGTCGCCCTCGAGGCCCATGCCGAACATGTCGTCGAGCGTGCACGGCCTGTTGGACTTGCAGATGCTGCCCGCCAGCTCCGAGTTGAAATAGTCTTCCGGCCGCTGGTCTTCAGGAAGCGATGTCTCATCATTCTCGAAGGCGCGTAGATCGCAGCCCTCCGGCTGCCTGAGAAAGAAGGTGACGCTCGTCCCGGGCAATTCCTGCCTGATGGCCCGGCTCGCCCGCGCGAGCAGGTCGGCCAGGTCGGCGCTTCCCAACAGGGATTTGTAGAACTCGGCGGCGAAACTGATGCCGTGCAGTCTCTGGAGAAAGGCACGCTGGGCGGAAATCATATCGTTGCAGAGAATATCAATCTTCATCGCCTGCCGCTTCCGCTGCCGGTTGAGCTGCTTCAGGAGCAGGCGCAGTCGTTTATGTCGTTCGGTCCGGCTCATAGGTCTCCACGTTCAAAGACTCGATTGTCGGGGGCTGGCCCCAGGCATAAGTTCGGCCCGGAAGGAAAGATGCTTTAGCCCCGTCCTCGTGCGGAAAGCGACGCTCTCCAGCCGCCCCATAAACAACCTTGTATCACCTGTGAGGTATCGCCGAGCCCGCGAAGAAAATGGAGGAATCAAAGGCAATGGACAGTGGCGAGCCGCGCCAATGGACGTTCTCGGACGTGCGATTGTCGCAGATTTGCCGAGCAATCGCGCGCTGTCTCCATTTGTGGGTACCGCCCCAGGCCCAACAGCGCCGCGCCGGTCATGCGCGCTCGACCGCCTTCGACGACATGCCTGCTACGGGCCGGCGTCTTCCTCGAACTGGCGCACGTAGTCGAGGAACAGCCTGGCGGTCTTATCGAGATTCTCGATCCCGCCGCCGCCGTCGAGGACCTCGCACATCTCGTAGGCGATGTACCCCTGGTAGCCGATCTCGCGCAAGGCCTTGAAGAAGGTTTGGTAGTCGACGATGCCCCGGCCCATCGGGACGGCCCGGATCGCATCCTCCTGCCTGATGAAGTTCGTCAGCGTGCTGTCGTAGTGATAGCGGCCATGACGAACGTATTGGGCGGCCGTCGTATGCACGATGAACGGCTTCATCTTCAGGACGGCCTCGCGGAGCTGCTTCGCATCGAAGCCCTCCAGGGTCGGCGTCCAGGGATCGAACGCGGCCTTGACGTTGGGCAGATCGACCTCCTCGAGCAGCCAATGCATCGCATCGTGGTGCGATCCGATATCGTGGTGGTTCTGCACGGCCAACGTCACGGCGTGCTTCGCGGCCTCGCGCCCCGCCAGGCGCAAGCCCTCGACGACGAGGGCGTACTGCTTATCGTACGGGATGTCCGGCCGCTCGTACCCGGTGAACACGCGCACCATGTCCGTCCCCAGGTCCCGCGCGAGCTTCGCCAGCTCCCCGACGTAGGCAGCCTGAATCTCCACGTTCGGGATCCCGGCCTTGTCCACCCCGGCCGTGAAGTCCGTGTAGCCGGCCAGACAAACCAGCTCCAGGCCAAGGCCCTCGATCTTCCGCCGCAAGGCCCTGCGCGCCTCGGCATCATAATCCAGCGGCGAGACGTGCGGCCGCTTGGCCATGAGCATCACCCCGTCGAAGCCAAGCTCCTTCGCCTTCTCCAGGAACTCCTCGACACCGAGCCGCGCCTGTCCGCGCCAAAAGCCCGCGTAGCTCACGGAGTGCAGGCACGTCTTGACCTTGAAATCTTTCGGATCCCCCGTCGGCGTCTCCTGGGCCATTATGAATGAAGAAAGCAGACCCACGACCAGCAGAACAAAACCCACCTTGCGCATGGCAGCACTCCCTGAATCCTATGATGAACGGCTGACCTTCCGCCGCATTGTACCGCCGTTGGCCCGACGACATCAAGGGTGAGCAGGATATGATTTCGAGTGGCCACAAGGCGCGCATGGCCACCGTTGTGTGCGGCGGGCTGAGCGACGGGTTACTGCGGGTCTTGGGGGACGGAGCCGGCGAGACCTCGGAGGCGATAGTGGATGGTCGGGTCGGGTCTCAGGCGTCTGGTTCGGAGCGGCAGCCTATTCTCCTGGACCCGTTTGTAGCCTTTCCGCTTCATACAGTCGTCCAGGAAATCGAGCTCATAGTCACCGAACGCCGTCTGGTCGGAGTATCCCTCCAATTCATCGAGACAGGCCAGGTAGTCGGCGCGGCACTGCTCGAACGTCTTGCTCTCCTGGTACCAGTACCTCGGCCCGCAGCCCGCTACCCACAGCAGCAACGGCGTCACCAGTATGGCCCACTTCGTCACATTGGCGCTTTCAAACATCCTTCATTCCATATCTTGAGGGTCGCTCGACAGGATTGTACACGATTCGCGCCATCGCAAGCAAGTGGCAAATCCCATCGGGTGAACGCCGCAGACGCGTCCTCTGCGTCACGAGCCAAAATAGTCCGTGCACTTCGCGTGTCGCGTCGTTAGAAAGAAGACAGGCAAGAAGGCGTCTTTGGAAACAACGAATTGCACAAATCACACGATATAAAGGGACTATATGCAAAAGCTTGTCACTGTTCTGTTGGGACTGTTGTGTGGGATCGCGGCCGGGCAGCCGAAGGAGCTGCCGGCCAGGCCGCCGGG
>CBFDDG010000521.1:0-3612 GCA_965603505.1 uncultured Phycisphaerae bacterium
ATATCGCGCTGCTCGCACCATTCGAAGAGCTGATCGAGCCGGCCGCAACGGTTCTCGTCGTAGCGGCCCAGCCCCGCGCCCATGGTCTCCAACGGCGTATGGAAGAAGCTGATGAAATTGACTCCGAGCCGCTGGAGCCTGTCCAGCCCGGCCTCTGTGATCCGGCCCTCGTTGAACTGCTCATAGCTGTCATTGTACCACAGTCCGACACCATAGAAAGAGGTGTTGTCACTGTACATCAGGTATCGCTGATTCGGCGCGATCCTGACGAAGCCGTGATGCGCTGAGTCGACGGCCGTGAACGTGCCGGGCCGACTCTCGGCCGTGCCTTCGCGGTCGGTGACCTTGACGACATAGCGCCAGGCCCCTTTCTCCGTCGGCGCAAAACGCACCATCCACAGCCGCGACCAGCCGGAAGGGTTGTAGAAACCCCAGATCGTCTGCTTCTTGCCGGACGGGGACGTGAACTCCGCCCGCAGATCGATCTCGTCCGGATCGAATGGATTCGCATACGTGGCGTCCAGATCGACGCGAAGCTCGAATTTCTCGTAGAGCCCGACCGTACGCGATTCCGAACGGGCGGACGAGATTCTCGGGGGCTCGCCCCACAGGGGCAGTGTGAAGACAACGCTGAAAAGCAGGGCGAGGCAACTGTGTCTGACCATGTCAATCTCCTGTGGCCGTGCGGATGACGGAATTTCTCAATCGGCCGTAAATGTATGTTCGTTGTCGCGGCCTTTCACAAGGGCCGCTGTATAGCGGAGTCTCTCGCCATCCTGCGGCGTGACACTGATATCGTATGTGCCGTGGAAGCCCCGGAACGCGACCCGGCCGTTCTCGTCGGTCCGCGTTTTAATGCTCGTCTTCCACCGGCTGTGGATCAGATCTTTCAATCGATTGTATACAGGCTTGGGCTCATAGCCCTTGCGCAACAGTCCGCCGGCCGGCAGCCAGATCCGCCGGTCGCTGAGGCCCCACCAGTTGATGGAGACAACCGCCGGATGGCCGAAGCAGAGCGTATAGAGCTGCTCGGCAAACTCGGCCTGAGCCTCTTCGGTCCACATGCCTTCGCGCCAGCCGCCGGTAATGGGCTTGCCACTTGATTGCGGAATGAACTCCGTAATGTGCAGCGGATACCCCAACTCACCGAGCCGGTCGAGAGTCGCCCACACTCTCTGCGGCGCGAACCAGTCTTCTCTCGGTTCATGCGCCTGGATCCCGAGCCCCGAAATCGGCGTGCCGCGCCGCTTCAACTCGACAACAAGCTCGTAGAACCGCTCGCGGTCCTCCTTGCGGGCGATGACGTAGAACTCGTTCAAGATCAGATGGGCACGGGGATTCGCCTCGTGGGCGGCCCGGAAAGCCTTGTCCACGTAGTCGGCGATATCCGGGATTGGCTCGCGCATGTAGGCCGCAGCCTGGATATTTCTCCACGCACGGCAGTGAATCGGCTCGTTAACCACGTCCCAGATATCAATCTGCCCGGCAAATCCACCGGCCTCCCTCCTGACTCTCTCCAGCATCAGCTTCTCGGACTCTTCCGGCGAGGCCTGCTGAATCCACTTCGGGACGCCGTAGGGATTGGTCCACACCAGCGGATGTCCCTTCGTCGTGATGCCGTTCGCTTTGCACCACGCCACGGCTTCGAGAACATCGTCCCGTATCGTGGTTCCCGGCTGTCGCTCGTACCCCACCCAGTAGAACGGGAAGACCGCAAAGTTGAACAGTTCGCGGAAACGCTGCTTCCACAACTCGGCTTTGTAGAGATCGTGATCCCGGACCAGCTCGAAGGCGATACAGCCGAACAGGAACTCGTGCGCCGTCTGGCGGATTTCGACGGCGGCGTCTGAGATCGGCCGACCTTCGCTGTCCTTGAAGCAGACCGTCGCCGGGCCTTTGCGACATTGTTCAATATTGCGCTCGGCCCTGGCCAACAAGGCTCTTTCCACTTCGCCAACGTCCGTGGCAAGCATGGGAGGGCATGGCATGAAAACCACGAGGGATAGAACGATGAGCAGACCTGTTTTCAAACCACTTGATGCACAGCATGTCATGGCAACTCCTGCCATTTGCCAGAATACGTTTCGGCCAATCAGGAAGATAGCAAATATCGGCAGAAGAAGCAAGGCCGGCAAGAGTCAGACTCTACTGCCGTGTCACACTGAGCATACATCCTCGGTTGTGAGGCGCTACAAAGTCGACACGATGGCAAGGCCCGGTCACGGTGAATTCCTTCGTCTGCATCGGTTCCGTTGCCCCGTGAGCGGTGAGGGTCAACCCGTATCGGCCCGGTTTCAGAAGATAGAACTCGAGGCCCATGTGTCGATCCTGCTGTCCGAAATGGAAGATCTCGGCCGACAGCCTGTCGACCCCGGCGTCAAGGACAAGCGCGGCGATGTCACGCGGCGGCGTCAGCCACCTTACGGCATTGAGAGGGAAATACTCCGGCGTACCGGGATCGCCTGTAACACTGGAGTAGAGCAACGCCAGATTGGGAGAGCGGATCGCCGGAACCGGCTTGCCCAGAATCCCATCCGAACCGAAGAGCGTGGGGAATCGAAGAACGCGATCTGTGTAGCGCACTTCGCTCGTGTAACCCGGGAAGTTGGTGCGAAGCGCTTCGGCGTTCTCCTTCAATGCCGCAGTGAGCAGTCCGGCATCCTGAGTGAGGCGGAAGCGCACATAAGGTGACATATCGCGGGATAACAGGGCATCGAAGTCCGTGCTTGCCGTCAGGAACTTGTATTTCCCAACAACGTTGCTGAGCTCGCCAAGTCGCATTGCACACCAGGCGGACGTGCCCGGAGCCGGATCCTCTCGCGGCAGTGTGTTCAGATAGTCGAGCCGGACCTTCGCCATGGACCGGATGGGCTCCAAGTACTCCTGCTCGCCTGTCATCCGGTACGTCAGCAGGAGCGTATGCATCATCATGCTCATGGCGCTTGGGAATGAATACAGCGTATATTCCCGGTGGTTCCTCGGGTCCCACCAGTCGGGACCGAGCCCTCCGATGCCGCCATCCGGCCAGTGAATCGCGGTCGGGATCACGCCGGCCGGTTTGCCTCGCTCGGCCCGAGCGGCCGCATCCACCCAGGTATCCATCCAGGTGGAGAATAGCTTTGTGAGTTCTGCATCGCCCGTTCGCTGCCAATAGAGCAGCGTGGGCTGGACGACGCGGGGGTGGTAGACGGTGTCACACGCGCGGGCCGGCGTCGAGTCCAGCTTCTCGGCCGTGAAGTACGTACTCTTGAATTGGAGGAAACCTCGATCGTTCCGGCCGGTCCAGCGGCTCTGCATCAACTCCGCCAGACGCAGGGCCCGCCTGCTCCAGTCCGGGTTGTCCGGATCGATGTGCATCATCGGCGTGATCGCATCGGCGGAGTCCTCGGCCGTGTGCTCGACGTCCGACATGCGGGTCGTGTAGCCGAGCTTCATGTGCGGCTGCGAGAGAATCGCCCGGGAGAATCGCGCCTGCGCCTCATTGATCTTCGGGCTCTCGAACCCGATGAGGATCGGCGTCCACCAGCGCCACATCTCGCAATCGTCGCCCCAGCCCCCGCCGTACTGGCCATCTTCCCGCATCCGGTTGTCGATCCACCATTCGATGATGTC
>CBFDDG010000522.1:0-3595 GCA_965603505.1 uncultured Phycisphaerae bacterium
TAGTCTTCTCGACTGGGATGAAAAGAGTCAGCGGTACCGGCTTCATGAGCTAGTACGTTTGTTTGCCGCGCATCGACTGACCGATGCGAACCGCAGATTGACCGAGCCCCGCTACTGCGCTTGCTTCGCCATGGTTTTGGCACAGGCCCAGGACCGCTATCGCCGCGGTGGTAAATCCATCAGAGAAGGCCTATTACTGTTCGATCAGGAGCGCACGAATATTGAGGCGGCTCATGACTGGGTTGTGGCCAACGGGCGTACAGATAAGCTGCTTAGGCACGTGATCAGCCTGTACGCCCTCGCCTGCGCGGAGTTCTTTACGATCCGACTCCATCCTGAACAGCGCATTGCTTGGCTCGAACCTGCCTTGGCTGCCGCGCGGGCATTGGGAGACCGCGCGGCCGAAAGTTCGCATCTGGCCGGTCTGGGGATTGCCTATTATGACTGGGGTGATCCACGTCGGGCAATGAAGTACCACAAGAGAGCGTTGACACTCGTGCGTAAGGCAAAGAGCCGTACGTTGGAGAACGGTGCCCTGAGCAACCTTGGCAACTGCTGTTTTCTCCTCGGAAATCTGAAGGGGGCTATACGGTACCACGAGAGGTCGCTGCATATGGCGCGCCAACTGAAGGACCGTCGCGGTCAGGGAAAATCACTGGGCAATCTTGGGAACGCTTACTCGCGCATGGGCGACAAAGAGCGCGCTTTGGAGTATTACCAACAGCAATTGGACATCGCGCAGGAAATTGGTGACCGGGAGCAGGAAGGCAATGCACTGAATGGCATGGGCGTCACCTTCTCCAATTGCGGTGAGACGGAGCAGGCTATCGATTGCTATGAGAAGAGCCTTGCTATAGGCCGTGAGTTGGGCATAAAGCACAGTGAGGCGGGTGCCCTTGGTGGCTTGGCGGGTGTGCACTCTGCCCTTGGAGACATGTCACGCGCAATCGATTTCTGCCGGCAAGCGCTGGACATGCAACGACTTATCGGCGACCGGTTGGGCGAGGCCAAGTCGCTCAGCAACCTGGCGGCGGCGCACCTCCGTCTCGGCGAGACGGAGCGGGCCGGCAAATACGGGCACGAGGCGCTAGCCGTCTTCCGCGAGCTTGGGAATCGGGAAGGTGAAGCACAGGTCCTGGCTTGCCTCGGGGAGATGCATCTGGGTCTCGGCGACTTCAGGGGCGCTGAGGGCTACCTCAAAGACGCCCTGCCCATCCTTCGCGAACTGGGCTGCGCTTCCCAGGAGGCCGAGTGCATGGGCAACTTGGGAACAGTGTATCTGGCCCTCGGGCAGATGGATCTCGGCACCGCGCTTTGGGAACAGGCGTTACTGATCTTCCAGGAAGCCAAGGACCGCTGCAACGAGGCCCGCGCTGGGTGTCAGTTGTCAGACCTCTACGCTCGGGCCGACAAGACGAAGTTGGCCGCCGACCACGCCGAACGGGCCCTGACTATCGCTCGAGAGGTCGGCGACGCATCGACGGAGGCGGCCTGCCTGAACAACCTGGCGCAAGTCTGTCATCGGCAGGGGGACTTGGACCAAGCCCTCGATTACTGCCGGCAGCAGTTGTGCCTGGCGCGGGACCTGGGTGACAAGCGACAGGAAGCGGATGCCCTGTGCGGGATGGCCATCATCCATGACGACCGGGGCGTCTACGAGAGGGCCATCGACCTATACCGTGAGGCGGCCGAACTGCACCGCCAAGTTGGGGATCACATCAACCAGGGCAATGACCTGCTGAACCTCGCCAAGAGACTGGGCCTAATAGGCGATTCGCAGCAGGCTGTGCAGCGCGCGAAAGAAGCGCTGGTTGCCTTCGAGCGGGCCGCCAGCCCCCGGGCAGCGGAGGTGCGGGCGCTCCTGGCCCATTTAGGCCAGAGACCCTAGCTGTCCAGCCCGGCCGACGTCCTTACGCCGCGCACGGAGATGGAGCAGCCCCGCCGGCTCGCTTCACCGGGCTCACCCTCCACTCGCTAACTTCATCTTTGTGGCCACTTCGCCTCCGTTGAGGATATGCAAAAGCGGGGTCGGGCGATCCACTCCTTCAATCCAGCTTGGACGTGCCGACCACGGCGTGCAGGACTGGACATTGGTCAGGTCAGTCCAGTGCTGCAATCTCGCAGGGGGCAGGCCCCACATGGCATGGAAATGGTTTCCCGGCGCGTACTCCTTGTACTCCGTCATTGTGGCGTATTTCGGGCAGATGAAGGTGTGCGGCCAGTTCCAGTTGCTTGTGTTGGCTACGGCTTGCGAGAGTTCGGGTGGCAAGGAGATTGTCGTTGCCTCGTCCCAGATGATGCTAAAGGTATTCGCGAGACCCGAATAGGCCATGCGAGCGGCGATGCAGTTGATCTCGCCGGGAGTCGTGAACGTCACGGAGTTGCCGCCCCCCGGGAAGTAGAACTGGTCGGCCAGCGGCATGGAGACACGTTCCATGATCTGCTTTACGGTCGCGCCCGGCTCCGCGGCCCAGTCAAATGAAGCACTACCAGAATTGTCGCCGTCGACGAAACCTCGCTTGGCCCAGGGTTCCTCCCCACCAAACTTGACCTTCAGATTCTTTGCCAGCCCCGTGATTTCCCACGGTTCCCAGACCTTGCGGAAGTCCATGAAGAGCGGGGGGTTGCCGCCGCTGAGGTAGGTCATGAACAGCATGGTCAGCAGGCCCTGCGCGTCGGCCTCGGTGGCGTAGGGCATCGGGGGTTTGGCGCCGCCGTGGTCGAACGTGCTGTTGAAGAAGGACTCCATCACGTCGGCCACGGGCAGCGGAATGCCGCGCGGGTCGCTGCCCCATTCGAGCTGACTCATAAAGCCGCCGCCGACGGCGTTCAGATCGGCCATGACGTCGCGGACGATCAGGTACATGGCCAGGGACATATTGAAGCGTTCGCTTTCTTCGTCGTTGTGCAGGTCCAGCCGGTTGCCGACGTAACGATCGATCCAGGCGCGCAGGTCCTTGAGTTCCTTTTCCTTATAGGCCTTTTTGTTCAGCATGTCGGCCAGCAGCTTCATGTCGAGACGTGTGATTTCCAGGCCGAACGTGTTTCGCGTGGGGATAATGTGCGCGAGCGCCGTCTCCATGCCCATCGAATCGTGGCCGAAGATGACGACGCGACGGCCGCGCAGCGCCACGGTTGTCACGGCGGCGTAGCACCAGTCGATCAGGTTCTTCGCCGTTTGCTCGGTCATCTCGGGTTCGAGACCCGTGTCCGGCCAGGTCCCCACGTTCAGAGCGGCTATCCGGCCGTACTGGGCCAGCGCCCCGTTCAGCGCGTGCGCGTAGACCACACCGGGCTTCGGGCCGCTGTTGCCGCACGTGATGTTGATCGGCGTGTCGGCGCCGAACTGCTGGAGCAGCGAAATCGCCGTCAGTTGCGGGAACGCCCACGTATCCGGCACACAAACCAGGACATCCACGTCCGCCTTGTGGAACTGCTGTGCGACGATATCCGCCTGGGCCTCACCATCGACCAGCACCGTGGAGTAAACCACCGGCACGGGGGTCTTGTTCGGCAACAGCACGGCCCCGCTGATGGTCTCGGCCGCCATCTGCACGATGTTCTGGCACCGCGTCCGGCTCTCCTCATCGATACG
>CBFDDG010000523.1:0-3595 GCA_965603505.1 uncultured Phycisphaerae bacterium
AGCCCGCCGGCGAATTCGATTATGCCGTCGGCTCGATGTTCTTCCATCATCTCACGGCCGAAGAAATCGGCAGATTGATCGAACACCTGCGCGGCTTCGTGCGAAAGGCCGTATTGATCAACGATCTGCACCGCTGCCTGCTGAATACCATCGTTTGCCGTCTCCTGACCGTCCCGGCCGGTCCGGAGGTCCGGCACGATGCTTTGCTCTCGGTCCGGCGGGGCTTCAAGCCAGCCGAGCTGTCAAACATTCTGGTAAAGCATGACCCGGCGGTGACTGTCAGGAGATCGTGGTTCTGCCGCGTCGCCGGGGTCGTCCGCTTTGACGGGAAGGAGGGACAATGAAGGCCGTATTGACAGCGCTGGCCACAGCCAACCCGAAGCGATACGCCTCGCAGCAGGAGATCTATTTCTTCCTCGAATCGCACTTCCCGATGGAGCAAAGCGAGCGCGAGCTTTACAGGGAGCTGCTGCTCAATGGGCCTATCCGCGGCCGGCACATCGCGGTGGACGCCGACGAGGAGATCTGCTCGCAGGATCCCGACCACCTGATCGGTCGCTTCGCGAGGCACGGCCGGCAGATTGCCGCCGAGGCGGCCCGGGCCGCCCTCGATCAAGCAGAATTGAAGCCCTCGGAAATCGAAGGACTCGTCGTGAACACCTGCACGGGATACCTGTGCCCCGGGCTGTCCTCTTACCTGATGGAGGACCTCCAGTTGCCGGCCTTCACGTCCGTGCTCGACCTGATGGGCATGGGTTGCGGGGGGGCGATTCCCAACATCGAGACCGCCTGCCGGATGATCCAGTCCGGGGCGAGGAAGACGGTCCTGTGCCTGTCCGTCGAGATCTGTTCGGCCACGTTCTTCCTCGGCCCCGACCCGGACCTCATCGTCAGCAACAGCATCTTTGCCGACGGCGCTTCGGCCGTGGTGCTCCAGGCAAATCTGAACGGGAATCTCACCGGTGGCCTCCTGCGGCTCATCGATTTCGAGTCCGTGACCCTGCCGAAATACCGAGAGCAGCTTCGCTATAAAACGAAAGAAGGCAGGCTGCGAAACGTGCTGGCCCGAAACGTGCCGGTCATCGGAGCCAAAGCCGTCGCCCAGGTGGTCCAGCGCCTGCTGGCGCGGCACGGCCTGACGCTGACCGATATCCACCGCTGGGCCATTCACCCCGGCGGGACCCAGGTCCTCAGGGCCGTCGAGAAGCAATTAGGGCTCACGCCGGAAATGCTGCGATTCTCCTACGAAGTCTTCCGCGACTACGGCAATATGTCTTCCCCCTCCGTCATGTTCGTCCTGGCCAAGACCCTCCGTGACGCCAGGCCGCAGAGGAATGAGAAAGCCCTACTCGTCTCCTTCGGCGCCGGTTTCACCGCCTTCGCCGCCCTCGCCGAGTTCTTGTAGAGTGTGCTCGGCACGCCCTCCGCTGAGATCCGCCCGGAATTCTGTGGTCTAGGGCTAGGGCGCGCATGTAGAATTACTGGCGTTCTCTGTTCGAACGGCGCCACTGGAAGACCAATGAAAGGGACAGAAAATGAGAACACAGATCGACTCGTCAGGGACAACTCATCTGGGCGGCCGCTTCCTTGCGGCTGGTTTCTTCTGCTCATGGCTCTTGGCGATTGCCGGATGCGGTCCGACAGTCCAGTACAAAGTGGGCGACCAAGTCTTTTCGTCGCGAGAGGAGGCGATGCAGCGGATCAACCAAGGCAACAATGATGTCCTTGCGTCGATCCCTCCGACCGAAACACCGGTGCATGGCACGGTGACCGTGGCCGTACCTACGCTGGAGCAGATCAAGAAGAAGGGCGTCAAATGGACCGGGTCGACGGCGCAAATCAACCAGGCGACGATGGCAGAAATGGTGGATTACACCGGCGTCACGATCTTGAAGGCTCTGCAATTCATGGGCAGCGCCGTCGAACGGCGCGGGATATTCGACCGGGTCAGCCGCGCCGAGGATCCCATGCCGGAGAACCTGCAGGCGGACACCTGTGATTTCCTCATCTACTATTATCTGGTGAACCCGGAGGTTCAGGGATGGTACGTGAAAGGCAAGGGCCTGAGTGAGCCCAAGCCCCTGATTCTCGAGACGGGCAAGGCTCTCGGCGTGCCCAGGACCGTCGCCTGGCTTGACAACCTCGAATCCGTTGTCCGCGCCGCCAAAACCAACTGAGGGCGTGACTCACATCGCGCGACATCCCAAACCAGCGCGGCTCTCCCTGTGAGAGTGTCAGCTTGGCGCGACCTTCGGGCGCAACAGATTCCCGGCAAGGAACGGGATGTCGCGCCAGTGCCGTCAGTGGTCGAACGGATGAAGAGCGATGGGAGACAAAATGACATTTCCTTCTTCACCGCATAAGGACTACGCCATGAACAGCCACATTCTCTCGCCTTCCTCGATCGCCCAAGGCATCCCATGGAGAGACTACGGAATACGGCTTCTCGTGTGTGTCTCGCTCGCCGCCGGGCTGCTCGCCGGCTGTGAGCCTCAGGCTCACACGGTGCGGTACACCTTGAGCCCTGAAGACGTGCGGTCGCCGGACATACCTCCGTGTCATGCGCTGCGCGTCGCCGTGGCTCAACTGCCTCGTGAGAAGCAGCCCTACGACCTGACCCCGATGACCCGTCTCAACTGTGACGCCTTGTCGGACCTGTTGATGCAACACCTGACCGCCAGGAGGGTCTTTGCGGTGCAGGAAACCGCCGGCCCGGGAGCATGGAAAGACACCCCACGCGAGATTGGACAACTGAAGGCGCGCGGCACGGACGCGCTGTTGCTTGCGCGCGTCGTGACGATGCAGGGTGGGCGGGCACAAAGCAACACTGAGCAACTGGGTCAGGCGTTGGGATCGCCGCTGCTGACGATGGTAGGCGCCGCAGAGAAGACCCTGTACATAGTCTCCGCCAACGTGGAGTTCAAACTCATCTCCACGCTTGATGGGAACACCCTGTGGTACGGTCATGGAATCGGCTCCGCTTACGGCAAAGAAGGTCTCGGGCAGGCCATCGACGCGTCCCTGAAAGCTGCCTTCGCCAACGTGATCAATGATCTCTCTGCGGCCCAACTCGACAAACGTCGCCTGAACAGACCAGACAGCTCGCAGTAGTAGGTGCCGACAGAATCTTGGACCGGTACGACGGCCGTTCCAAGGCATTAGGGCAAGCGTCCGTCTGATCTGAGACTCGACGTCTCGCGAAGCGCTCCTGCCTGCGATCAACCTTTCGGAAAAAGGTGGCAGATGTGGCGGTCGCGGAGGTTGGTGGCGACGTTCTCGGCGATGGTGGGCTCGTATTCCTCCAGGGCGTTCAGGAAGCGAGGGCCCATCTCGGCGGCGACTTTGTAGCCGACGTGCAGGAGTTGGCGGAAGCTCGGGTTGTACCGGCTATCGGCCGGGTCGTGGCGCAAAGTTGCCGCGAAACGCTCGCCGTCCCATTTGGCGACCTGTTCCGGAGCGGGGAGCTTCGTCTTTTCGATGTCGATGACCGTAGCGTAGGGACCGCACAATTCGTCCATGCGGGCCAGCGCCCTGGCGTAAACTTCACCGGCCATGACGAGGCCTTCGCCGCCGGCGAGGGCCAGGCCGATCAACT
>CBFDDG010000524.1:0-3583 GCA_965603505.1 uncultured Phycisphaerae bacterium
TCATTAATATCTCCCGAGTGTCTCCGCGAGCTGCACGAGCTTCCTGAGACGGTCGGGATCGACATGCGGTGCGACGCTGCAGGCCGAGGACAGGATGTAGCCGCTGCCGGGCTTGCCGATTCGCAGTCTGTTCTCCACGGCTCGCTCGAAGGTCGGCTCGTCGGCGTTCAGCATCTCATTGACGGCGTCGAGGTTGCCTTTGAAGAAGAATCGCCGGCCGTAGCGGGCCTTGGCCTCCGCCAGGTCCACCGTGCCCAACGGAGGCGGGTCGAGCGTGTCGATCCCATCGACGCTCGTCTGCGCCATCAGGTCCAGCCGGTCGCCGATGGCGCCGCACGTATGGACGTAGGACTTGAGCCCTCGCTCGCGTATGGCCCGGAACACTTCGTTCTCGTACGGCATGACGAACTCGCTATACATTGCCCGGCTGATGAACCCCGCCCCGGCGAAGGCCGAGCTGACCAGGACAGCATCCGGCTCGCAGGCGGCGTACAGGTGCACCTGCGCGAGCATGTGCTTCGTGAAGACGCTTAATGCCTCGTGACATGTCTTCGGCGCATCGACGAGAGCGAGAAGACCCTGCTCGTATCCGAACAACTCCATCAGATGCGTAAAGGGCGAGAACACCTCGGCGTGGACGGAGACATCCGGCGCCTGTTGCCGAACGGCTTGGAAGGCGGCGGTGAACCACGCGGGGTAGGCGGCGAAGTCGGACAGATCCGCCTCCGGATCGATGCCCCACAGCTCCGGCGTATGCCACGTGTTCCAGACGTAGCCGGGCAGTCTGTACGTGCGCGGGTCGCTGAGGTCGACCGATTCGCATCGCGCACGAGGCAGCGGGACTGCACCGGGCCCAAATATCTGCGGGTTGTCATCGGGCGGGCCGGTGGTTTCAAGCCCCGATTGCCAGCGGATGTGCTCTCTGTCCCCGAGCGTCTCGTGCGATTCGATCCTATCCCGCCAGTCGGGCGGCCGGCCGGGGAGGTTGACGAGAATGCCGTCGAATCGGTATCTGTGCTGCAACTGCACCAGTGCCCCGGCGAAGGCTTCGCTGTCGAACCAGATCTCCGACGGCCGCCGATCGCAGTGGAGGAAGTAATGCCCCAGCGCGAGCTGGCACATCGCCGGAACTCGGTCCGGCTCCTCGTGACTCATCGCGGTCTGCATACGCTCTCGGGAATTCATGAACGCATTATACGCCTGATCCTCCCACTCACCACATGGATTTCTGTCACAACGACGCCGCAGGGCGAACGCAGCGTTCAAAGGATCCCACCGACAAAGCCAAGTATTGAGAGACTCTGACAAAATGATGCCGCATCTGACGCCAGCGGCATGTCATTGCTGCGAAGCTTGCCCTCGACCTGATCGGGGGGCGGGAATCCACCTGCGCCACGGCTTTTCTGAACCCCGGCCGGCGCGGGGGGACAGAATAGTCTGTACGCTGTCCATCGTGTCAGAGGCCCCAAGACCTCGTCAGAGAAAGCCGACTGATTACGTTGTCGGATTGGATATCCGATGCCGATGCGCAGAGGTTCGAGGTCCGCTACTCCGGCATTGCTTGTGGCATCTCTTTCAGCTAATTATTATTTTGAGGGCTGACCCTTATCGAGGCCCTTATCGAGGTTAAATGTATCGGTTACGCCATCAATTGCCGGTTTGGCTGGACTTGTATTCGTAATCCAGTTGGTCGCCGCCCGATGGGTGAGCGTGATACAGATACATCGCGCCATAGGTCCAGTTGGCACCCTGCATTCCCGGAAAATTCAGTCGATCCATCATCAATGCGATGTAGCGGGCAGGATAACCTTCGGGCAGTGGAATTACATTGGGCCAGATGCGCGTTCCGGTCTTATCGTTCCACGGCGGCAGGTGCATTGTGAGCTGACCGGCCGGTTTTAGGTCAGGATACGTATAGATATAGACCTTGCGGTCGGCACTGCCGAACAGCACATACTGTTTCTGCCCGATCTTTTGGATCTGCGTGCCGGTGCTGTCTACTTTCACAGGCCCGGCAATTCTTTCATACGGCCCATCCCACTGTTCCGATTCTCGAATTACTGCTTTGTATCCGCCAATATTTTCGCAAAGCAACATACGCCATTTATCTGCCTGTGAATCATATATACATTGAGGGTCTTCGTGGTCGCCAATTAGGCCGATGGCTTTGGCTTTCATGATTGAGATTCCCTGAAGTGGCTCGCGATAACTATGCACAGCCCAGATCTGTTTTGTTTCTTTCTTCTGAGGGTCCCCATAGGATGAAAAGCCGGTTGTAAAACCTCGCCATTGGTTCTGGTTTCGATCATAGAAAATATTCGAGGCCAGATCGTTTCGCAATAATCCATCCCCGCGATCGTATAGTATGATCCCTTCAAAACGAATATCGAACACGGATGGATGTAAGCTGTAAATTCCCTGAATCGGATGAGGTAATGCGCGTCCTCGCACTGTCATTAATATCCACAGCCGGTCATCTCTAAAGAAAGGCGATCCATCCTCGTATGTCACGGTCCTCATATCTGCCTGCCCAATACCCGGCGACAACGCCGCTGTCGCCTCGTCTATCTCCACCGATGCTCCGGCTTGAAGCGAAGTGTGCAGGCAGAACTCAAAACGCCGCATCAAATCCTTCCTTCGAAGGTCAAAGTGTTTCACGAAATCCATCTGCCCAACCAGTGTCGATCTTTCAGCCAACTCGACGAAAAAATTGGCGCCCACCGCCAGCATCTGTGCTCGCAGGCGAATTGGACTATCGCAGATCAATGCTTTGGGCAGTACGAGATCGTAACGCTCAACTTCCTGGCCATCTTTGACCACAACACAGCGAATCGATTGGCAGGTTCCATCCTCAACCTCCAGTGTTGCCATGATTCGATTTTCCGCACCGGTGTCCCGAAACATCAGACCGATCGCTCCCGATCCCGTGAATTTGTTAACAGCCACGTCATAGGATGCAAAAGGATTGAAACCGCCGACCCAGCGGGTTGCAGCGGCTGGCTTCTTGGCGCTGATCCGCAACCGGCCGTCCTTGATCGCCAGTTGGGGGCCGGTTGCTTGCTCGCCTACCGGCGGATGCATCACATCCAGCCCGACAATCTTTGCCGGCCATAGCCCGGAAAGCCGAATATCCTGCGACCGATCAAAGATCATTCGCTGCACAGCCTGTCGGCGAAACTCCAATTGGTCCGGAGTCACCTCGGCCGCGTAAATGCTTGCCGGGTTGCCAATCAAGGCAAATATCAGAATGGTGGAGATGCAGGTCATTGCTGCCCAACCTACTGTCAGCAGAGGGTCCTTCATCAATGACCAAAAGCTGGTCGGCGTCTTCGTTGTCCGCGGGCCACACATACAAGCCTTCGGCCTTGGGCTGCCCGTTCTCACGCAGGCAGTGATAAGTCCATTTACGCGGTTCAATAACATAATGCCGTCCTTTCGATATCAGCAATCTGAGATTTTCCATTTAAGCGTTTACACAACATAAGTGTCTCCTCACGATATCGAGAATGTTGCTAAAATACCTGTGGAGTGCGGGTTGTCATCAGGCGGGACGACTGTCTCGAGCCCCGATTGCCAGCGAATG
>CBFDDG010000525.1:0-3578 GCA_965603505.1 uncultured Phycisphaerae bacterium
GAAGATCAATGATCATTTTGGGCGTTCCACCTTCAGCAGGGATCGACCAAAGACTCTCCTTAGCATAACGACCAAGCTCAACGGCGCGGCTTGTCCGCGTCCGCTGGAGCGCTTTGTTGGACGTCCGTGCATCAGGTCAGGGGAATGTCGTAGTACGGCACGCGCCCTTTGCCGTCCGGGTTGTCCCACTCATGCCAGCCGTCCCACGGCCCTTCTGGTTTGGGGCGTCTGCGTGTGTGCACGCGGACGGATCTGTGATCCGGCTGGATCTCCAGCAGGTTGTAGAGCCGCGGCGTCGACTCCGAGCGGCCCTCAGCCGGGGAACCAAAGCTCCCCGCCCCGACCACATCCATCTTGTCCTTGTGCCAGTACCTGAAGTGGTCTCGGTTCACCTCATGCACGTCTCCGTGCAGACAGAGGCGCACGCCCGCGGCCTGCAACAGCTCGACGGAGTCCGTGCTCTGCATCGTCTCCCGGTGCTGAATTGAATGGTGCCACACGCAGATCTTGAGCACCTCCTGGCCTCTCTTCATGGCTCTCCGTTCGACGGCATCAGCGATCTGCTTGTCTGCCTCGGCGATCGCGTTAGACACGGCATCCGGATGCAGACCACTCCGCTTGCGGCTGAACTGGTCGATCTGCCAGGCTGAGTTAAACGCCAGGAACTGGATTTGCGTGTCCTCGAACAAGTACGACATCCCCTGCTCTGCAGGATCAAGCGGGTACGGTCGTGCTGGCACGACCTTGTGGAAGAACGCGTCAGAGAACATCTTCAGCCGCTTCGGGTACTCGCCGTCGTCGCGCACGAGGTAGATGTTGCCCTGTCTGACCCATTGGTCATCCTTCAGTCCATCAACGTTCGTTACCCAGCCGTACGAAGTGCCCAAATCCTGCACATCATGGTTGCCCGGAACAAGAATGCAGCGTTGCGCGGAGAGACCCAACTCCTCGATCAACTGCTCGATGAACTCCCGCGCCTTGTCGAGGCCATCATCACTGCCACGGTCGGTCATGTCGCCGGAGATGACCAGGTATTCGACAGTGTCGAAGCCCAGGAACTCGCCGTTGCGGATGTCCTGAAGAAGCGGCACGAGATGCGCCTGGGGTGACGTGTTGCCGGTGAAGTGCAGATCGCTCAGGTGGAGCACCCGGATCGGCTCATCTGCCCGCCTCTGATGCCCATTGCCCGAGACGCGGCTCTTGACGGTCTCGACGTCTCTGGCGGTCTGCTCTTCGATCCTCTCGCGCAGCGCGATGATCTTGTGGTCTGATTCGGGATCTCGCTCACGGATTCGCTCGACTCCCTCGCCGATCAGCGTCCTCGTTCTGCACATGGGGCAGACGACGTCCTTCTCGCCCCGCTTGATGTTCGCTTGGACGATCCGCTCCTCGATCATCTCGCCACACGCGCACTTGATCGCCTCGTGTTCCCTGATCTCGACGCCATTATGGCGAAGATGCTCCTCTACGAACCGTGTGAACAGGCTGCGGCGATCTGCGCTCGTGTCTTCACCGAAGAAAAGATCGACGTGGGCGAGCCCACCGGTCCTCTTGACCTGCCGGAGACCACAGATTCCCTCACCGGGGCGGTCGAATTCGACGCGCCCTGCCCATAGTCGTCCCTCCCCGAATCCCTCGCTGACCACGAGCCGTGCGACCAGCGACGCGTAAATGTTATCGATCGCTCCCGTAAAGTCGTAATACAGCGATACGCTGTGTGGCAGTTTCTCTCCGTCGCCATCGCTGGTTGGGAACAGCGTCGGAAAGACCAGCAGCCCGCCGTGGCGGAAACAGAGTCCATGCCGGATCATCAGTTCCACGACGCACTCCAGCACGGTCTTTTCCTTCTGGCCTCGTAGACGTTCCTTCTTGTTCATCCCCGGCAACTTAGAATCGCCTACCTGTCCCAGCAGCCGCTCTTCCAGCACCGGCACGCCGCGCGGGTTGTTTCGCGCCGCCACGATCAGCGCCCCGGCGTAGCGTTCGATCACGGGCAACTGCAGTACCAGCGCCTCATCCCCGCCCGTCAGCTTGGTCCGTACGATGACGCCCTGCGTGGTCAGTTGATCCGACACGGCCTCGACGGCCGCCTCTTCGTACAACTCGCCCGAGGCCCGCTTGATCGCCCGTTTGAAAGTCGCCAGCATCACCACGACCTCACGCCGCTTCCGCCGCCGCTCGACGTCGTCCCGAACCCGTTGAAACAGCTCCGGCCGACTGGTCTTCGCCAGATGGTTCCAATCCAGCGCATTGGCAATTGCTTTTCGAAGGGTCGGGATCTTGCGCTTCGTTCTCGCACTCACATCGATGAAGCCAGCAAAGCCGCATTCCTTACAGAGTTCATCTACGGCGGTCTGATGGATGAGGTCGCTCTTCCGATCCTGTTTGGCCCCCACGAGCAACTTCACGGCCTGCCGTCCGCCGAGATGTTTTTCGAGCCGTTTATTCCAGTCCCGCGCCTCGTCCATCGCGGCCCGCCCGCGAGTCGGATCGATCAGCACCAGCGCCAGCGTCGTATCGTGCAGAAACATCTGATGCACTAGTCTGTACTCATCCTGCCCGCCAAAGTCCCACAACACCACATCCCGCCGCTGCCCTTCCGGCGACTTGGCCGAGGGATGCAAGTCTTCCGCTTCCATCGGCCAGAACCGCATGCCGTGTGTGGTACCGTGTTCGTTATCTTCGGGATAGCGATCTTCAGCGAGCCGCATGGCGAGACAGGATTTGCCGACGTTGCTTTCGCCTACGAGGACAATTTTCGCGGATGTATATCGGACGATCTCGGACAATGGTTCGAGGCTGAGTAGTTCTGCTACATCGAGATCCCACACCCGGATAGCGTTTTCGTGTTCACCAAGAGTTGCAAGAACCGGAGCGTCTGGATGAAAGGCCAACCCGGGCCGCCAACTGTTCGTGGACGACTCCCCGATCCTCGCTAGCGCTGCAAATGTGTCCGCACGCCACAGACGTATTGAGTTATCGTTGACAGACCCTTTCGATGCGTAGATCTGACCGTCAGCTGAACAGGAGACGGACTTGACTTCGCCTGTATGCCCTTCAATCTCATATTCAGGAGTTGGGACCTGATCCTCCTCCCCCTCCAGCTTCATGAGTATTAGCGACTTGTCCGCGCAAGCACAGAGTAAGTGCTGGTCATCCCGCGTCCATGTCACACTGTAGAGTCGGCGCTGTCTTCCACCCCACTTGACCCAAAGATTGCTCCAGCCCTTGGCATCCCAAACGGTGACTTGCATGTCGTACCCAACTGATGCAAGTCGACTCCCGTCATTGGACCATGCGACGCTTGTGATATGGTCCTCATGCTCCGCCAGGTGTTCCATCACACCGCCGGTGGTAGCATCCCAGACTGCTATTGTGTTATCCCAACTCCCCGACGCAATCATTGCCCCGTCCGGCGCCCAAGCCAAGCTAGTGACAGACCGAATATGCACCCTCTTGAGATGACGGGACATTCTTCCTGACTCAGCGTTCCAAATGCGTATTCGATCCTCATCACCGCCCGACGCAATTTGCTTTCCGTCAGGCGACCATGCGACCGAGACAACACGCTGAGTGTG
>CBFDDG010000526.1:0-3574 GCA_965603505.1 uncultured Phycisphaerae bacterium
TCGGGATCCGGTCTCGTGTGGGTTGGGCGCGCGGGCTTGTCGCCCGTGACGCATGAAGACTTGCTGCGGGGGATTGGGCTCGAACGGGCCCTTTGTCTCGCGGGATCGGCGTCAGACGGGCTGAAAAATGGCTTGGGAGTGACCAGTCCCCCAGAACTGAGCCGAAGCTCATGTCCTGTCCCCATGAGAACCCACTCCGTAGCCTGCGTCTTCCACTACCGGCCCGAGGGCCACGCGGCGACGTGCCGGAGCCGCCCTATCGGGGCCGCCAGCCAATGGCGAGACAGCATCGTATCGTGCGATGCTCTCTTGGTGCGGCGCATCCGGTCGTGCAAAGGGATGTGCCAACTGTGTATTTGCGCACGCGGCCGAACCACACGCGAGTTCCATTATAAACCATTCAGCGAAATTGCCTAAGGGAAAATACGCATTTCCCCTATCTTCTTTCTATCTCATCCCGCGTTTTGGGGCCGAAAACGGTCATAACGAATAGCGGCGTTGTTCACGCCGACCGAAGGAGTAGGCCTTCACGCCACAGCGGCCATCTACGGCTCTTCTTTTTGGACAAGATGCCATGCGGTGCCAAGATGAAGCGAGGCCGGATAATCCGGCGAGCGAGCCCGGATTTGAGCAGGAACGAAGGCCCTCGGCGACCATCCATCGAGACACAGGCCGGCCACGGCGTTACCCCGATCAGACTTGGTGCCTCTATTATCGTAGAGAGGGCTCTCGATGGATGGGTTGTCGCTCTCGGACGTCGGCGGAATCGGCGCTGCAGGAAAGAAGAGGTGGATTATGAGATTGCTCAGAAAATGCCGTCAATGGTGGCGGGCGTTCTGGGGGGCCGATCTCTACTGGCCCGCCGAGATCGATTCGCACCGATGGGAGAACAAGACGGAGATGCTACGCCGGCTGGGGACCCGGAGAGAATGACTTGGTGAGGGGCCACAGCCGGAGCGCTGTGGCTCCGGCTGACCCTCTTATTCCTCGGCTCGGCATTGATCCTTCGCAGTGCATCCTTGCAATGCACCGTTCGATGTTGCCCCCACAGCTCTTATCGCACGCTCAGCATCTCAGTTCGCTGTCTCCACCAGCATGATCGCACGCCAGTCTTCCGCAAAACGCCCGACGGCCGTATGGAGCCGGCTCTTGACCGTGCCGACCGGGATCTTCAGAATCCCGGCGATCTCCGCATAGGAGAACTTGTGGAAATAGGCCAGGATGAGAATCTCGCGGAGTTTCGTTGGCATCTGTGCGACGACGCGTTTGACCGACGCGGCCGTCTCATCCTTGATCAGATCCTCGTAAGGCATGCGCGTGTCACACTCAAGCGTGTTCAGCACATCGTCGATCGAGTGATCCTCGCTGTCGAACATGCTTCCGAGATTGGCCGAGTCGATACGCTGCATCCGGCGCAGGGCGTCCTTCGCCTTGTTGGCCGCAATGGTGAACAGCCAGGGACGCAACGGCCTGGACAGATCGAACGTGCCCCGGCTCACGTACAACTGCATGAACGTCTCCTGGAAGACGTCATCGACCATGTCCGACTGGCTCAGAAATCGTCTCAGAAACGCATAGATACTATCTTTGTACTGGCTCACGAGCTCCTGGAAGGCCTCTTCCTCGCCCGCTGCATAACGCTTCAAAAGGTCTGTATCGTTCATTTCTGATCCCCTTCCAAATTTTACCTTTCGAGCACTATGCTATCAGGGGCATGATTTCAGTAAATCGGGCGTTCGCTGCTTCTGCTATCCGGCACAATCCTGCTTTTCACATCGGGAAATCCCCTATAATCGGCTGGCCTTGCACGGGAACCATGCGGCTCGTTCCGTAGAACTCTGAAGCACGGCGCTACGGCATCAGACCTTTGCCCCACGTCCGGCGGACAACGCCTTTTTTTGTTGCGTTCGCCGCCATCGGGCCTATGATAAAGGCGCAGCATACGACTCGGAATTAGTGGTCTTTCCAGGCAGGCGACGGTGTCCGTAATGATACGTTGTGATCGACGAGGACCCAGAGAGGAACATGTGATGGCGCCGTGCGGGAGGCTGTGGCGATGAACCGCAACGACGAAAAGCCTGCTGATCCCTTGTCGTCCGCGCGGGACGGAATCCGGGCCGAGGGGCCCCTGCTGCAAACGGTACTCGATTCGCTAACCCATCCTTTCTATGTCATCAATGTGGATGACTATCAGGTACGTCTGGCCAATCGGGCAGCCTTGGAGATGCACAGGGCCGGTACGACCACATGCTACGCGCTGGCTCACGACCTCGAGGGGCCTTGCGACAAGGCAGAGCATCCCTGTCCGATGCGAACCATCATGGACACGAAGGAACCGGTCGTTGTCGAGCACGTCCACTACGATCGGCAAGGCCGGCGCCGCATCGTCGAGGTCCACGCGTTTCCCGTCCTCAATGAGCAGGGGCGGGTTACGCAGGTCATCGAATACTGCGTCGATATCACCGAGCGCCGGCGCATGATGGAGAGGCATCAGTGGGAGCTGGATGTCAACAAAGCCCTGGCCGAGCTGGCGGACGCCCTGATCGACCCTGCGTTCTCCATTGAGGAAGTCGCCAACGTCGTTCTTGCGCGGGCCCGGCAGTTGACAGGCAGTGCGCACGGGTATGTCTCGTCCATCGACCCGGAAACCGGAGCCATTGTAGGGCACACACTCACCCACATGATGGGCGAACAGTGCCGGCTCCATGCCAAGGATCAGCACATTGCTTTCTATCCCCGCCCCGATGGCAGTTTTGCAGCGCTCTTCGGCCACGCCTTGAACACGGGTCGGGGCTTCTACACGGACGCCCCCAGCCGGCATCCCGCTTCGACCGGTCTGCCGGAGGGACATATTCCATTAAGCAACTTCCTGACCGTGCCTGCGATCGTGGCAGACGAGGTCGTCGGCCAGATCGCTCTGGCCAACTCCGATCGCGGGTATTCCGACAGGGACTTGGAGGCCATGGAACGCATGGCCAAACTCTATGCCCTAGCCGTGCAGCGTAGGCGGGCTGAGATGGCCATGAAGAACAGCGAGGAGCGCTACGCGCTGGCACAGAAGGCGGCCAAGATCGGAAGCTGGGACTGGAACATTGTCACAGGCAAGCTCGTCTGGTCGGAACGGATCGAGCCAATGTTCGGGTTCGCTCCGGGCCGGTTTGCCGGCACCTATGAAGCCTTTCTGGAATCCGTTCATCCTGACGACCGGCAATTCGTCGTGGACTCCGTTAATGCCTGCGTGGAGCGAGGCGAGAACTACCAGATCGAGCATCGGATCGTCTGGCCGGACGGCACGGTGCGATGGGTCTCGGAAACGGGCGACGTCATCCGGGACGACACCGGCAAGGCCGTACGTATGCTTGGCATCGTCCAGGATATCTCGGGACGCAAGCACGCGGAGCAGCAGCTCCGGGATCTTGCGAAGTTCCCCTCGGAGAACCCCCTGCCGGTCTTGCGGGTCCGGGGCGATGCGACCATCGCCTACACCAATTCACCAGGACAAAAGTTCCTGAAGACATGGAATGTGCGACCGGGCGAGAGACTCCCGCAGGACTGGTGCCGGATCATCAGCGAA
>CBFDDG010000527.1:0-3569 GCA_965603505.1 uncultured Phycisphaerae bacterium
ATTTCGCGTGGTAGGGCGAGCGTCCCCGCTCGCCTGAAGAGGTCGTGCGAGGACGACGACCTACAAGGGGCCACAAGACGTAGTCGCACACCAGGCCATCCCCCAGACCATTTCGACCTGCCGTAGCCGCCCTGCCGCCGGGCGGGTATAATCCTGGACATGAGCAATGCCACGCTCAGTGCGATCTTCGACCAGATGGCCGACGTCATGGAGATCCTCGGCGAGGACCGGTTCCGCATCAACAGCTACCGGACGGTGGCCCGGATCATCGCCGAGCTGCCAACCGACGCCGCCGCGATGCTCGAAACCGGCCAGCTCGCGAAGACCCCCGGGATCGGCAAATCCTCTCTGGCCAAGATCGAGGAGTTCGTCAAGACCGGCCGCATCAAGGCCCATCAGGAGCTATTGGCCGGAATTCCCCCCTCTCTGCTGGAATTGCTCAACATCCCCGGCGTCGGGCCCAAAAGCGTCAAGACCCTGTACGAGAACCTCTCCGTCAAGAGCCTGGCGGATTTGGAGCGGGCCCTCGACGAGGGTCTCGTGGAGACGCTGCCGGGGTTCGGGGTCAAGAAGGCGGCCGCCATCCGCCGCGGCATGGACTTCCTGAAAAAGGCTGCCGGCCGCATCCGCCTCGACCAGGCGATAGGGGCCGCCGCGGTCGTGACTACCTGCCTCCGGCAGCTTCCCGGGATTGACAGGATTCAGCCGGCCGGTTCCCTCCGTCGCCGGGCGGAGACCATCGGCGATGTCGATGTCCTCGTGACGACCCGCGGGGGCGCCTCCAAGGACAAGCAGACGCCCGAGCAAATCATCGAGGCTTTCACCAAAGCCCCCTTCGTGGAGCGTGTCCTGGGGGCGGGCGGCACGAAAGGTTCGGTGATCATCCATACGGAAACGACGCCGGTCCAGGTCGATGTCCGAGTCGTGCCGCCGGAGAGCTTCGGTGCGGCCGTCCAGTACTTCACCGGCTCGAAGGCCCATAACGTCCGCCTCCGCGAGATCGCCATCAAGGCCGGGCTGAAGCTCAACGAATACGGCCTGTTCAAAGGCGAGACGATGATCGCCGGTGCGGCGGAAGAGGAGATCTACGAAAAGCTCGGCCTCAACTTCGTGGACCCGCTGCTGCGCGAGGATCGCGGCGAGGTCGAGGCCGCAAAGAAGCACGCCCTGCCCAAGCTCGTGCGGCTCGAGGACATTCGGGGCGATTTTCACGCACACACCGTCGCCACGGACGGCAGCAACACGATCGAAGAGATGGCCCAGGCCGCGAAACGACTGGGCTATCAATTCCTCTGCATCACCGACCATTCGCAATCCACAACCATCGCCAACGGCCAGTCGCCGCAACGACTCGCTAAGCAAATCAAGGAAGTCCACAAGATCAACGCCAAGCTCAAGGACATCACCCTCCTGGCCGGGGCCGAGGTGGACATCCTTTCCGACGGCTCGCTCGACTTCGACGACAAGCTGCTGGCTGATCTGGACTTCGTCGTCGCCTCGATTCACTCCGCACTGGGCGGCGCCCGCGAGAAGGTGACCACACGAACGCTCAAGGCGATGGACAACCCTTACGTCATCAGCATCGGCCATCCGACCGGGCGGGTCATCGGCTATCGCGAGGCGATGGACCTGGACATGAGCGCCGTGATCGAGCACGCCGCCCAGACGGGCACGGCCCTCGAGGTCAACGCCGACCCCTCCCGCCTCGACCTCAAGGACGTCCACTGCAAGATGGCCATCGAGGCCGGCGTCAAGCTGACCATCGGCACCGACGCCCACAGCGCCGCCAGCCTCATGCTGATGCCCTTCGGCGTCGCCACCGCCGCCCGAGGCTGGGCCTCCAAGGCCGACGTATTGAACACCTTCCCGCTCGCAAAGCTCAAAAAGCTGCTGAAGGCAAAACGCCCCAGTTGAGTTTCCCGGCCACCCATGTGCCCTCGTATCCGCCATACCCTGGGAACCCGAGCACTCGGCTGATGGAACATTCTGCGTCTTGCTCTGTCATTTCGATTCTTGCGATTTGATCTTTACATTGCCGCCTGGCGTTCGCCGGCTGCGTGTCGCGAGAATCCGGACCTATGGCTTTTCGAAGGCCGAAGGGGTATAATAGATGAATCGGGTCCACAGGCCATGCCGCGAGGGCCCATGGAGGTGATCTATGAGAGCGCAGGGTCGTTTCTGCTCACGAGCCGGCGCGGCCGTCCTGATATCGCTCCCGATGTCGAATGCGATGCAGGAATTCGCGAGGACCGTCGCCAATACCAGGCGATGGTTCCTGACGGAAACCGCGGAATGATAGCAGCGGAGGTCGTATCAGCGGAGGTATAGAGATGAAGCGAGTATGTGTGGTTATGATTCTATTGTATGGGGCGGGGGTCGGTGCTGTGCGCGCCGGAGCGATCATTATCGACCATAACTGTATCGATCTATCGGTCATCCCTGAGGATTCCGTGACGGCGGCCGCATCGTTGCGGCTTCTGTTGCGACACGCCTCGGTGGGCCAGGGCATTGGCTGGGGACTGGATTGCCTGGCCGGCCTCAAGCCCACCAACGCCTCGTGCTCGTGCTTCCCGCCGGGCGAGTACGACCGCACGAACTGGGTCCTTGAGGCCCGTATGGGCAACGGGCAGAGCAAAACCGACGACCTGGTTACACAGACCAATGCCCGCGCGGACGAATTCGACGTCCTCACGATGAAATACTGCTATATCGACGCCCTGGGAGACCATCACCCCGATTGGGAGTACTACCGCACGCAGATGGAGCAGTTGGAGGCGCAGTATCCCGACAAGCGCTTCGTCTGGTGGACGATCCCGCTGACGCGTGACGGCCAGCCGGGGACGGACGTGTTCAATGCCCTTGTCCGCTCGTATTGTGCGGCGAACGCCAAGATTCTCTTCGACATCGCCGACATCGAATGCCACGACCCCTCCGGCGTGAAGCAGACCAATGCCCAGGGCGACGAGACCATATGCCAGGACTACACGAAGGAGATCCACGCCGGCCACCTGAACGTGGAAGGCCGCATCCGCGTCGCCTCGGCCCTCTGGCGTCTGATGGCCGCCATCGCAGATGACGAGCCCCCCGCCGCCGATCCCCGTACCATCATCTACGTCGATGACGATGCCAATGCGCCCGGCGACGGCTCCTCCTGGGAGACGGCATACAGGTTCCTGCAGGATGCCCTGGCCGATGCCAACGACTGGGAGAAGCCTGTCGAAATCCGCGTCGCTCAGGGTATGTACAGACCTGACCAAGGAGCCGACCAAGCCCCTGGGGACCGGGAGGCGACGGTCCAACTGCTCGACGGTGTAACACTGCAAGGAGGCTATGCGGGCTTGGACGGGATGGACCCCAATGCACGCGACATCGACCGATACGAGACGATCCTCAGCGGTGATCTCTTCGGCAACGATATCAGTGTCAGCGATCCCTGTGACCTGCTTCATGAGCCCAGCCGCGATGACAACAGCTACCACGTTGTCACCGCCACTGGCACGGAACCGAGCGCGGTCATCGATGGCTTCACGATCACCGCAGGCACTGCAAAGGCAGTCGTTCCTCCGCCG
>CBFDDG010000528.1:0-3566 GCA_965603505.1 uncultured Phycisphaerae bacterium
CTAGGGCTGTTGTGTCAGTTGCACGATGATACGAAATCACAAGGCTACTCTGAAGTGGCCGCTCGCAATATGGTAAGCTACGCATTGGCAACTCGCCTGGGTCGCCCGTTCGATCTCAGATCGCACGGTGACAGACAATAGCACTCTTATCTGGTTCGCTGCACAGTAAGCTGCTCTATCCTCAGGTAAGCATTGAACAACTCGAGCATGCCACCCCTGGCTTTCAGATATACTCATTCAGGAAGTTCTCGAGCAGTTCCTGGCGTCCGCTCTGGAGTTTCGGCTCGCCATGCTCAAGGATGTATGCCTCAAGCGCCTCGAAGCCGACCTGCTTGCTTTCGATCTTGCGACCCAGCTCACCGCTCCAGCCCTCGTAGCGCGCCTCAATCGCCTTGTCGAACGTCCCGTCCTCAATCATCCTGGCCGCGCTCTTCAGACCTCTGGCAAAGGCGTCCATGCCTCCGATGTGGGCATGGAACAAATCGATCGGATCGACGGATTGCCTTCTGACGTGAGCGTCGAAATTGAGTCCTCCTGTCGTGAAGCCTCCGGCCCGAAGGATAATGTACATAGCCAGCGTTGTATCATACAGGTTGGTGGGGAACTGATCGGTATCCCATCCAAGCAGCAGATCCCCGCGATTCGCGTCGACGGATCCGAGTATGCCGTTCGCGACGCAGAACGCCAGTTCATGACAGAAATCGTGTGTAGCGAGCGTCGCATGGTTGGCCTCGATGTTCAGTTTGAAGGAATCTAGCAGGTCGTATTTCTGCAGAAAGGCGAAGCAATTGCCCGCGTCGAAATCATACTGGTGCTTCGTCGGCTCCTTGGGTTTGGGCTCGATGTAGAGCTGCCCGCCGAAACCGATCTTCTTTTTGTAATCGACGGCCATTTGGAGCAGCAGGGCCATATGATCGAGTTCTCGCTTCATGTCTGTGTTGAGCAGAGTGTCGTAGCCTTCTCGTCCGCCCCAGAAGACGTAGCCTTGTCCGTCGAGTTCCTTGCTGATCTCCATGGCTTTCTTGATCTGACTGGCGGCATAGGCAAAGACCGCCGGCGAAGGGTTCGTGCCCGCACCGGCCATGAACCGAGGATGCGAAAACGCGTTTGTGGTGCCCCAGAGCAGCTTCACGCCTGTGTCGCCCTGAAGTTTCTTGGCCCTTCGAACGAGCTGATCGAGACGTTTGTTCGTCTCCGCCAGATTATCCGCTTCAGGAGCGATATCGCGGTCGTGGAAGCACCAGAATCCGACTCCCAGCTTTGTGAAGAATTCAAACGCGGCATCCATGGTCCTCTCAGCGACTTGCATCGGATCGGACGAAGCATTGTACTTGCGCACAATGGTGCCGACTCCGAACTGATCCCCCCCTAGATTCTTGAAGGTATGCCAGTAACACACCGAAAAGCGAAGATGTTCCGCCATGGTCTTGCCGAGAACAACCTCCTTGGGATTGTAATGCTTGAATGCGAGAGGATCCTTCGAGTCGGGTCCCTCGTACTTCACGCCCTTGACTTCGGGAAAATACTCAGCCATCTCAACCACTCCTTGCTTACGGTGATTTCTCTGTTCTCTTACATTTCCGGCCGCTCGTCGCGGCCACGCCGATACTACGCCAAGACCCGGTTCGCGTAAACAAAAAATCTCTTGGACAGGGCGTGCGCATCCGGCACAGCCGTGGTAGGCGCGAGGGCTATCGGCCGAAAAGGGCCTCGATCAGGTCCTGGTTGGGCCGGCCGCCGCGGGCGACGATGCCGAAGCCGCTTTTGTAGCCTCAGTTGGCCCAGGCGATGTTGTGCTTCTCCAGGTTGGCCCGCACGTCGCGATACCACTGCATTCTCGCCTTGCGAGTCGGACGCGGAAAACGGCTTGAAAGCAATGGCCCGATATGGTAGGCTTTGGAACAGCGGTGAAGGCCGAAACGGGTGAAATCGTGTTCGTTGTTGAAGACGCTGCCATGAACGAGGAAATGACCATTGCGGAAATCGAGTCGCAGTTTGAGTCGGAATGGGTGCTGATCCAGGACCCCAGGACCGACGAGGGGCTCAACGTGCTGGCAGGCAGGGTGCTCTACCACAGCAAGGATCGGGATGAAGTCTACCGCGAGGCGGTTTCGCTGCGTCCGAAGCGGTCTGCTGTTGTTTACACTGGCGAGATTCCTGAAGAAACGGCGGTTGTCCTTTGATCTCCTCGTATCGTCGTCGCCCAAATAAGAGCAATGGGCCAGGAACGCAATGGCTTTCCTGTGCTGGCTCATACGCTTCCTCCGAGCGCAAGCGTTGATGGTCTTCTCGGCCTGGATTTTCTTCGTGGACAGATTGTGACCATTGACTTGCGACGGGGCAGCGTCTCTTTCGCTTGATCCAAGCCGTACAGAAGCCGGGTAGGATGGCCAGATCTCTGCCCATGCGGCTTCTGTCTCCACTGACACATCGTACCGTGTGCTGGTAGGGCTATTGCCCCAGAAGCACTTCGATGAACTCGCGGTTGGGCCGGCCGCCGCGGCCGACGACGCCGAAGCCGCCTTTGTAGTCCCAGTTGGCCCAGGCGATGCCGTGCTTCTCCAGGTTGGCCCGCACGTCGCGATACCACTGCATGCGCGCCTCGTGCGGTGTGGTGGGCAAGGCGCCCCATTCGCCGCAATAGAGGGGCAAGTCGAGCTCGCTTGCGAGTTTCAGCGGCTTGGCCAGCAGGCTTTCGAGCTTTTCCCGGTTGTAGACGCCGTTGTTGCTCTTGACGATTCCGGCGATCTCCGGGTCGAGCTTCTCGATCTCGTTGGGGTCGACGAGCAGGCCCGGGTAGTTCACGGGGCCTTTGTACTTGCCGACGCTGGTCCAGGAGGCCTTGTAATGCGTGATCAGCATGGGCGTGTAAAAATGAAAGCTCAGGATGATGTCCCTGTCGCCCGGCGGGATGCGAAGCTGGTCGAAGGTGCTCGTGGACTGCCATTTGTTCGAGCCGATGACGATCTTGCGGTGCGGCTCATTCTCCCGAACGATGCGCACCGCCCTGGCGACGAGCCGATTCCAGTCGTCGGCGTCGTCGGCCACGGGCTCGTTCATCAGCTCGTACGCCACGAGCGAGACGGGGTACTTCTTCAGTTCAGCCGACAGCTCCCGCCACAACTGAAAGAATTTCTCCTGCGCCTTGGGATCGGTCCAGAGCGGCTTTTCCGCCTCATTGAAGTGGTGGGAGCGAAGGATGTGCAGATCGACGACGACGCGCAGCTTGCTGTCGCGTGCCCAGCCGATAGCGTTGTGCAGGAGTGTGAACGCTTCCGGCTCCTTCCTGCCCGCCTCACCCCACATCTGTTCTTCGTCGACGGGCAGCCGGATATGGTCGAAGCCCAGTGACGCGATTAGCTCGACATCTTTGGCGGCGAACCATTCTCGTCGTGCTTCGCCGCGCCGCCCGGTCTGCGAGAGCCAGTGACTGATGTTCGTACCGCGATGGATCTCGAATGCATCGTGGTTCTGGGCGCTTGCCAAAGAGACGACCATCACCAACGCTATTGTTAAGACCGTGGCGCATCGCAACATTTCACTCTCCTTGGTCAGAGCTGTCGTTT
>CBFDDG010000529.1:0-3529 GCA_965603505.1 uncultured Phycisphaerae bacterium
CCGCCAGAGGTTTCGCTTCATATCATCCCGGCGGATGTCCCAATGAAAAGAGCACCGCCGTCTCCGCGCTCGACCCAGGCCGGCTAGGGCCCTCGAAGGACGTGGAGGATGAACGGTGCTCTCTGCAGACGAACACAGGCAAAGTCCGGCTGCTTTGTGCCGAACGCAGATTCAAGGTAGCTCAATCAAGAGACACAAAGCAACGGTGCTCTCTGCATAAAACAAAGAGCACCGAGCCTTCCAAACGCCCCTTCGCGTACAAACTAGCCGTTTGAGTCGAAGCGTCTGAAATCTCAGTGTTATCATTGTCTCATGCGGCTGCGTTTCCCAGCCGCAATCAATTATACCCTCGGGTCGCCCGCGACAACAAAGAAAACAATAAAATCCTGTTTCCGCCGCACGGGCAGGAGGCTATGAGAAGATTTCGCGTTCGACCTGGCCGAGGTAGAAGCGGCCGTCGTTGCGCATGAAGTTCAGGATGGCGTCAAGCTGTTGGTCGATGAAGGCCCGTTCGTTCGACACGACGGCGATGCCGAGGATCGCGCTGGTCTTGTTGTCCTGGTGCTCGACCTCGGAGACGGAGACGTTGAACCGGCTGCGGAGCCGGCCGATTGCGCTCTTGACGATGTGGCGTTTTTCCTTGAGCGAGGTGATGCCCTGCATGTACATCTGTGCCGTCATGACGCCGACCAACATCACAGGCTCCTCGATTCACACATTGGGTCCATGACTGCAAGCATAGGGGCGTGGGCCGGACCGGTCAATCCTTTTGGCGTGCGTGACGGACCCAAACGTTCGGCCCATCGGCAGGCGTTTATCCGCCGGCGTCACCCACGTGCAAAAAAGCTGTGCATGTAAATCCTTGTATCTGTGACAGTTAGAGCCTTGGCATGCGAGACCGGGCCGGTGAATGGTTGACCGGATTGCTTGATATGAAGGGAATGGTCCGGTATAATGCGATTTTTGTCGAGGAAAGGTCATTATGGGCAACAAGTTCGTCAGGGCGATCTTCCCGGGGTCGTTCGATCCGATTACGAACGGGCACCTGGACGTGGTGAGGCGCGCGATGCGACTGTTCGACGAGTTGATCATCGCCGTCGGTCGCAGCCCGATCAAGAACCAGCTCTTCACGCCGGAGGAGCGGGTCGAGATGATCGCGGAGCTGATTACGGACATGCCGGGCGTGCTCGTCGAGAGCTTTGAGGGCCTGACGGTGGAATGCGCCGCTGCAAGAAAGGCCGATGTCATCCTCCGCGGCCTTCGCAGTCTCACCGACGTTCAGTATGAGTTTCAACTGGCCATGACCAACAGAGCCGTAGCCGGGATCGAGACGATCTTCGTCATGACGAGCGAACAGTACGGGTTCACCAGCTCGACGCTCATTCGTGAGGTTGCCTCGCTCGGCGGCGATCTGTCGAACCTGATCCCGGCGAACGTTCGGAAACGCCTGGAGAAACGTTTCGACCGATTAAAAGCCCACGAGACGTAGGGGTTGGTGCTCGATCCGTGGGAGTTATTCGCCGTCGATCAGCCGCGATTCCGGAACAACCGGACAGATGGCGACGTAGCCTGTATGTGCGTCGGAACAGCATGAGCACGTATTGCCCGGAAGTATCCGCCTTGATAGCATCAATAGGCCGGATGAGGGCAGGAATGGCTGCTCGTATCCGTGCTGCGGTGCGCCGGGGCCGGCCGGTAGATTTGTCGCTCGGCTGTTGCCGGGGCCTGGATTGGCCGATAGAATGGTGATGTTTCTACTGCGACACAAACGAAGATGGGCCGGCGGAAGCAGCCGCTGCGAGGCCGGCGTCAGGACCTTTTTGCAGTGGCCGATCGGCGAGAGGGTATAGCTCTCGGGTGTTCTTATGAAGTGTCAGATATGTAGCAAGCGAACCGCCACCATCCACCTGACGGAGATCAGCGAAGGTGTCCGCAGTGAGATGCATATCTGCGAATACTGTGCCGCCGAGCAGGGGATCGCCGCACAGAGCCAGATGTCGATCAACGAACTGCTCAGCCATCTCCTGGCCGTGCAGCCGTCCGACGAGGAGATCTTCGGCCCCTCGGAGCCGGAGCAAGCCTGCCCGAGCTGCGGCTTCACACTGGACCGCCTGCGCAAGGAAGGGACCCTCGGCTGTCCTCTCGATTACAAGGTCTTCGAGCAGGCCCTGCTGCCTCTCCTGGAGCGGGCTCACGGCGGGAAGACGACCCACTGCGGGAAGGTCCCCAAGAAGATCCCGAAGGATACCCAAAAACTCGTGGAGCTGTCGCAGCTCCGTCAGCAGTTGGAACAGGCCGTGCGCGGCGAGGACTACGAGCTGGCGGCGAAATTACGGGACCAGATCAAGCAACTGGAGTAATACGAACGCCTGGGCCCATGGGCCGGGGCGCACGGATACGCGACTATGAAACTCACAGACATCAGTCATGACATCAATGAATGGTTCAGTGGGGCCGGACCACTGGCCGACATCGTCGTCTCTTCCCGGATTCGCCTCGCCCGGAATCTGGCGAAGCATCGATTCCTCGGCAAGTGCTCCGCCGAGGAGAAGGCGGAAATCCTCAAGAACCTCAAAGCCGTCCTGATGTCGCTCAACCTGGGCGATGAAGTATTCTACATCAGCGTGGACAAGGAATCGGACCTGAACCGCAACTTCCTCGTGGAGCGGCATCTGATCAGCCGGCACCATGCCATGGCCAGCGGGCCGCGCGGCGCGGTGATTGCGAGGCGCGAGTTCTTCACGGCGATGATCAACGAGGAGGATCATCTGCGGCTGCAGGTACTCAAGGCGGGATGCCAGCTCTCTGCGTGTGCCGAGCAGATCGACCGGATCGACAGCATGATCGAGGCGAAGGTGGACTACGCCTTCAGCCCGCGATTCGGCTACCTGACCGCCTGCCCGACGAACGTCGGCACCGGGATTCGCGTCTCCGTGATGCTCCACATGCCGGCGCTCAAGATGACCGGGCAGATCGAGAAGTTTCTCCGTGCAGCCAAGGATATGAATCTGGCGGTCCGCGGCCTCTTCGGCGAGGGCACTGAGGCGGCCAGCGACCTCTATCAGATCTCGAATCAGGTTACCCTCGGCGTGAGCGAGAAAGAGATCATCTCGGAATTCGAGAAGGTGATTATCCCTGAGGTCGCGGACTACGAGAAGACCGCCAGGAACCAACTGCTGACCAAGAAGTCGGACACCCTCGACGACAAGATCTCGCGGGCCATGGCTCTGCTGCAAAACGCCCACTTGATCAGCTCGCATGAGGCGCTGTTTCTACTCAGTCACCTGCGGCTGGGCCTGAACATGCACGACCACATGGGCGCATCGACCCCGGCCATCGAGCGGCTCTGTGCCCTCCGGGCCAAGGCCAAGGCCGACAAGCGCGACGCGCTGAACATCCGAACCATCAACCGGCTGTTCATGCTGACCCTCCCGGCCCACCTGCAACTGAACCACGGCAAGCCCCTGGACCCCACACACCGGGACGCCCTGCGGGCCCAGATCATCCGCGACGCCCTCAATCAGCAGTG
>CBFDDG010000530.1:0-3493 GCA_965603505.1 uncultured Phycisphaerae bacterium
GCCAGTTCGGCGCCATCACCATGCGGCACTTCACCGACGACCAGTACATCGCCCAAGTGCGGGCCACGCTGGCCGACCGCCCACAGGACAAGATCTTCTGCTTCGCCTGCAACTGGTGCTCTTACTCCGGCGCCGATATGGCCGGAATCTCCCGCATCAAGTACCCCTCGAGCAACCGTGTGGTGCGGACGATGTGCTCGGCGCGCGTCTCCGAGGAGATGGTGCTCGAAGCCTTCCGCTGCGGCGCACCCATTGTGCTGGTCTCCGGCTGCCACTACGCCGACTGCCACTACATCAACGCCAACCGGCAGACGGTCGTCCGGGTGCAGCGGCTGTGGGACAAGCTGGAGAAGGCCGGCGTGCGGCCCGAGCGGCTGCAACTGGAGTGGATCAGCGCCGCCGAGGGCCAGAAGTTCGCCAAGGTCATGTATCAGATGGAAGAGCTGCGCAAGACGGTTACGATGGAAGAGATTGAGCAGGCGCGTGAGGCGCTGAAACCGAAGCCCAAGAAGGTCGCCAAGAAGAAGAAGAAGGAGGAGGAGACGGCCGCCGCAGTCGCGAGTTAGCGGCGCGCTGCAACGCTGTAGCGCCGGACCTCCGAGTCCGGCGCAGAGTGAGAAGGGGTGAGGAACCGTCGGACTCGGAGGTCCGACGCTACAGGAAGGTGCACGGAGACACTCATGGCCACGACAACCCTGGAAACCTTCCGCTGCATGATTTGCGGCCACGAGTATCAGGTGCCGGTCGAGAAAGACGAGGACAAGGAACGCTCCTGTCCCAAGTGCCGCTCCAACAGCATCCGGCATCTGAAGAAGAAGCCGCCCAAGCAGGAGTAACGCGGATGTCCAAACCGTCGGACGACAAGAACGACATCGTGCGCGTCAACTTCGACTTCCGGCGCGAGCTGGCCGAGAAGATCGAGGGCAACCTGGCGAGCTTCTGCTACCAGTGCGGTGCCTGCGTGGGCGATTGCCCGGCAACCACCTACAGCGACGACTTCAACCCACGCGAGATCATGCTCAAGGTACTCTACGGCCTTGGCGAAGAGCTCCTCGTGGAAGACTCGATCCTCTGGCAGTGCACCAATTGCTACAACTGCCACGAGCGCTGCCCGCAGGAGGTCAAGCCGGTTGAGGTAATCATCTCCCTCAAGAACATGTTGGCCGACCTGGGCATCTACCCGGAGCCCGTGGACAAGATCATCAAGACCTTCGAGGAAACCGGGCGCACGACGCCGATCAGTGCAGCAGTGCATCGGCAGCGCGCCAAGTTCGGGTTGCCCCCGATGCCACCGGTGCCGATGGACGAGATACGCAAGCTGCTTGAGCCAGACGATTCCCCAACTGTAGAGGCCGCGCCGGTCGAGGCATCGCCCTCATCCGAAGGAGAGGGGTCATGAAGCGCTTCGCGTTCTTCCCCGGCTGTCTGATTCCGGCCCGGCATCCGGCGATGGAGTTCGCCATCCGGCACACCTTGCCCAAGCTCGGCATCGAGATCGTGGACCTCGAGGGCGCTTCGTGCTGCCCCGATCCGATTTACTTCAAGTCTAAGGACAAGCTCTCATGGCTCGCCGTGGCTGCGCGCAACCTCACGCTTGCCGAAGAGCTGGATCTGGATATCTTTACGAATTGTTCGGGTTGCACGGCCACGCTGTCGGAGACGTATCACCTGCTCCAGGATGAAACGCTGCGCGCCAAGGTCAACGAACGCCTCAAGCGCATCGGCCGCGAGTACCGGGGTACCAGCCGCGTGCGCCACATTGCTACCGTCGTGCGGGACGAGGCCGGCTACGAGGCGGTTCAGCAGTCGGTGGTGCGCCCGCTGGAGGGCCTCAAGGTCGCCATCCACTACGGCTGCCACCTGCTGAAACCCAGTCGGATCATGCAGGTGGATGATCCCAACGACCCGGACGTAATGGAGAATCTGGTGACCGCCCTGGGGGCCACGCCGGTGCGCCACCGTAACTGGTACCTCTGCTGCGGCAAGGCCTGCCAGACGGACGAGATCCCCCTCAACATGATGCGCGACCTGCTGGGCACGGTGAACGACGAACAGGCCGAGATCCTGGGCATGATCTGCCCCACCTGTTTCGGCCAGTTCGATCACGGCCAGATGAAGGTGTCCAAGCGGTTTGGTGTGGATTTCCACACGCCGCCGATCTACTACTTCCAGCTCCTGGCTTTCGCCCAGGGGGTGCCCTACGACAAGCTGGGATTCGAGCGGCACCGCTTTAAGCCCGAGTGCCTGCGTCGCTTCGAGACGGCGGCAGTCCCGGCAACGGAAGCGTGACGGGCAAGTTAGACGCGTAGCGCGGGGTTTGATCCACTTTTCATTGCATTTCGGCGCGGGCAGCACGTTTTTCTATGCGGTTGCGCGAACGCGGTCGGCTATAATGTGCATGCGCGACCGACAGGCCTCTAGCCAGCCTTATTGGAGAGAAACGTGAGATTCAACTTGACGTCATGCGTTGTTGCGCCGGTGCTGTCCGGCATCCTGGCGTTGCCGGCCTACGCCCAGAAGCTCCGTGTTGAGGTTTCCGACGACGGTCACCAGGTCGTGGTGCTCAGACAATCAGAGACCGACGGTACGGTCACCGTCCGCGGCTCGGGCGTCCCGTACGGCACAAGCCCCGATTGGCAGAACGACCTGCGCCGGCAGGTCGGCGGCCTCCAAGCCATGGACATGAACGGCGACGGTCTGATCGACGTCGTCGTCGGCTGCTACCACTCCGACAGCTACCCGCCGTATACCGACTGGGAAAACTACATCTACTACAACGTCGGCGGCGAGCTCGAGGCCAGCCCCTCGTGGGTCTCCATCGACGAGGTCTCGACCGGCGATGTGCAGGTCGCGGACATCAACGGCGATACCTATCCCGACATCTTCGCGGCCACCGGCTACTACACGATGGACCCTTCGGTGATCTACTGGGGTGGGCCAACCGGCCCGAGCAGCTCGCCCGGCTGGTTCAGCGCCGAGCCCGGGCCGACCTGGAACAACTACGCCCTCCTGTGTGACTTCGATCACGACGACGACATTGATGTCATTACCGCTAACCAGGGCGTGTACCCGGACTCCTACCGCCCGATCTACATCTTCCGCAACCACGACGGCGTGCTCGAGACTGTGCCGAGCTGGCAGTCGGCCGAATCGTCGATCCAGGGCTTCCTTGCTATGGCGGACTACGATGGCGACGGCTGGGAGGACCTGGCCGTCTCGAAATGGGTCAACTTCGAAAGCGGCATCTACAAGAACGCGGGCGGCACGCTCCAGACCTCACCCGTCTGGACCACCGGCGATGACGACAGCGACAAGGGCGTCGCCTGGGCGGACGTGGACGATAACGACTGGCCGGATCTCGTGCTCGGGCATGATCCGACGCTGCTGTACGGCAATGAGGGCGGCACACTCTCGGTGACCTGGTCCTCCGGGGCCGGTTACTTCGGCCACAGCGACATTCGCTTCTGCGACGTTGACCGTGACGGCGATCCGG